>JBFZEY010000359.1:0-3377 GCA_041306625.1 Spirochaetota bacterium
AGGTGGAGAAAAAATGCCTCTTTCGACTTTGCTCCAATTGCTAGCGTCCTCATCCAGCTGTTTGCAGAATTCCCGTAAGGAAAGATCAAGTTCATTTCTTCGTTCTTTTATAAATTGACCAAATGCCATTCGTGCCCCCTTTGTGTTTTAATAATCGATTTAAGAATTGTGGTATTGCCATTACCATGTGGTAAATATAATACCACATGTATTATATCGTCAATAAAAATACTATTTGCATGTGTTTTTTGTTGTTTTTTTGAACAAAAACATATATAATTAGCAATATTTATTTTACCTTTAATAAAATTGCTTTCCCTCATATTGATATACTTCGACACATAAAAATTACTTGTAATAAGTTCCTCTATCGGCCGTAAATAATATTGACACCGCACGTGCGGTGTGCTTTGTTGATTACAATTACAGGGAAAACGATGAAAACCGCGCGAAACAGCTCCATTCTTCTACTGGCCCTACTATTAGACCACAAAAAAAGCGCGTGGTGCGTTTCGTGATGTAGAATAACTACATTGTGCCAGTCAAAGGCCGTCATGGAAACCACCATGGCGGCTTTTTTATTTTCCGGACACTGGAGGCGAAGCGGTATGTATATCCCGCGAAGTCCAAGGGACCGTAAAGGGTGAGATGCCGGACGGGCAACCGACTTTATAACAGGAGAAACGACAATGCAGGACAACAGGATTATCATTTTCGATACGACACTCCGTGACGGCGAGCAGTCACCGGGATTCAGCATGAACATGGACGAGAAGCTCCATTTCGCCGACCAGCTCGTCAAGCTGGGGGTCGATGTCATCGAGGCGGGCTTTCCCCGTTCCTCGCAGGGGGACTTCGATGCGGTGCAGCGCATCGCCGGGCGCGCGAAGGGCGCGCAGGTGGCGGGGCTCGCGCGGGCCAGCTTCGACGACATCGACACGGCCTGGGAGGCGCTCAAGGGTGCGGAAAACCCGCGCATCCACACGTTTATTTCCAGTTCCGACATTCACATCGAGTACCAGCTCAAGAAGACGCGCGAGCAGGTGATGGAACAGGCCGTGGCCGCGGTAAAGCGGGCATGTTCCTATACCTCGAATGTTGAGTTTTCGCCGATGGATGCCACGCGAAGCGATCGCGAGTACCTTGCGCGGATGGTAGAGGCGGTGATCGACGCGGGCGCCGCCACGGTGAACATCCCCGATACGGTGGGCTACTCCATCCCCTCAGAATTTCACGGTCTTATCGCCTTCCTTTTCGAGCGCGTGAAAAACATCCATCGCGCCGTCATCTCCGTGCACTGCCATAACGATCTCGGGCTCGCCGCGGCGAACGCGCTGGCGGCCATCCAGGCCGGCGCGCGCCAGGTCGAGTGCACCGTCAACGGCATCGGCGAGCGCGCGGGGAACACATCGCTCGAGGAAATCGTAATGGCGGTAAAGACCCGCTCGAACATCTTCAATGTGAGCACGGGCATCAATACGAAGCAGATCATGGCGACCTCGAAGCTCCTCACGCACATCACGGGCGTCTCGGTGCAGCCGAACAAGGCGATCGTCGGGGCCAACGCCTTCGCCCACGAGTCGGGCATACACCAGGATGGCGTGCTCAAGAACGCCATGACCTACGAGATCATGAATCCCGAGGATGTCGGGATCGGCCGTTCGAACATCGTACTGGGCAAGCACTCGGGCCGCCATGCGGTCATCGAGCGGCTGAAATTCCTCGGCTACGACCTGGCTGGCGAGGAACTGGAACGGTTCTTTAAGTATTTCAAGGCGCTCGCCGACGCGAAGAAGCAGATCTTCGACGAGGACCTCGAGGTGCTCATCGGCGAGACCGTCTACAAGGAGAAGGGTCGCTTCAAGGTGACGAACGTGCAGATCTCGACAGGGATGTTCTCGCCGCCCATGACGCTCGTTACCATCAAGGACCGCGAGAACGAGGGCGCCGAAGCGTTCGACGTGGCCGCAGGCAACGGCGGCGTGGACGCGGGCATCAACGCGGTCAAGAAGATCACCGGCACCGGGGCGCGCATCGAGTCATTCAATCTCGTTGCGATCACAGGCGGCTCCGACGCGCTCTGCGAGGTGACGGTGACGGTCTCCGAGGAGTACGAGGGTAAAACGCTCAAGGTGACGGGAAGCGGCGTCAACATCGACATCAGCGTGGCGGGTATTTTTTCGTTCGTCGACGCGCTGAACAAGATGGAATATCGCAAGAAGGTGAACGGAGTGCGCGAGCGGGTCGAGGCGCGCGTGTGATCGTTTTCGGACGGATCGGAGTATCGGGGGCGGGGATTGTTTCCCGCCCCCGGCGTATGTCGGTGGTTTCGATGAAACCCTGACGCACCACCGCGGCTTTCGCGCGCGGTCAACCGGGCTCAGTCTGCAATAAGGACCGAGAGCGCACGTTCGGCGAGCGCGCACAACGCGATGATGACGATGAACCATGCCAGGAGGGGCGCGGCGCCCCGCCTGGAGAGGAGTAGCTCCGGGCCGGTTCTGCGCGGGGATGGCGATCGACCCCTTGATGGTATGATTGATCCGATGAAGCCGGTTGCCAGGGTTAGCGCAAACCCGCCCAGGTTCCACCACATCCACGATACTTCGCTCTCGAAAAACATCCACAGTATTAGATTAAGGCCGAATCCCGCGGAGAATCCGGCCATCGCATGACCTTCCCGCGCGCGGTGCGTGAATATCCCCAGTGCGAAGACCCCGGCCACCGGGCCGTAGAACGCCGAGCCGATCTTGTTGACCAGTTCGATCACGGTTTCGGCCCCGCCGGCGATATGAAGGGCGAAGGCCGTGGAGAAGCATCCCCAGAAGAGCGTAATGAGCCGTGAGGATAAAAGCTTGCCATGGTCGCTCATGGCGTCCAAGCGGGGAAATATCCTCCTGGCGAAGTCTTCCCATGTTACCGCGCTGAGCGAGTTCATGGCCGAGTCCAGGCTTGACATCGAGGCGGCGAGCATCCCCGCCACCACGAGGCCGAGCAGTCCCGGCGGAAGGTAGCGGGCGAAGAAGTGCGGCATGAGATAGTCGGGCGGGAGCGTGCGCAGCGTTTCGGCGAATTCGGGCGTATGCGCGAGGAAGGGTATCATGAGCACGCCGATCGCGCAATAGGTCAGCACAATCGGAAAGCGTACGAGCGCGTTGAATACGAGGGCCTTGCGCGCACCTTCCGCGCCGCCCGCCGCGAGCAGACGCTGGGCCTGGCTCTGGTCGCAGCCGTAATACGAAATATAAAGGAAAAGGCCGCCGAAAAGCATTGGCCAGAAAGAGAACGTCGCGCCGTCGCCGAGCCCTGTGGAGTCGAATTCGAATATCGACAGCCTGTCGGCCGAGTCCGCCGGAATCGAGTAATCGCCTCCGAGC
>JBFZEY010000360.1:0-2686 GCA_041306625.1 Spirochaetota bacterium
CATGGCCGAGATCGCCTCCAGCGTGATGAGACTCGTGTCGCCGCATCCCACCCCGATGACGCTGAGCGAGGCCTTTTCCGGGAAGCTGACGATTTCGATTTTTTCCACGGCGCGCACCCACCGGTCGGCCGAAAGGTCGTCGGGCACGGCGATGACGAATTTCCCGAGTTTGTCGATGGGCTTTCCGCCAAGGCTGTCGGCGACGATTATATTTCTGCCCGAGGGCGAGAGCAGGAGCTCGCCGGCGGAGATGAGGGACCGGTAGCCGTCGGGCGCGGAGGCGATGATGACCGAATCGAGCGCGGGGCGTATGCCGAGCTTTTTAAACATCGAGGCGAGCGATACACCCTCGAATTCGTGCAGGCCATGAAATCCCTTGCCATCACCGACCTGCTTGGCGCTGACTTCCATCCTGTCGAACGATGCCAGATCGGCGATGGGCCCTTTGCCGGCTTTTCCGTCCCCAATGGTGAACGAGGGAGACTGGGCGCCTCCCATCTTCCGCACGGGCATTTTCGGTCGCGGATCGACGATCTCGATGGAGGTGACGCCCTCGATGCTGCGCTCTGTGTAGAAATCCCCGGTGACGACCAGGCGGGGCAGATCCACCTTTTTATGAAGGGGATCCCACCATTTGCGGTAGTCAGCGGCGGACTTATGGCAGTCGGAGCACTTTTTCATCGGGATTACCGGTTCGGCCGAGAGGGCGAGGACGATGTCGCCGGCGTTGCGGTACATCACCTCCCCCCAGCTGAGCACCGCGCGCGAGCCGCCGGCGCCGCGGACTATCACGGCCATGTCGACCTGTTTGGGGAAGTCGGTCTCTTCCTTTTCTATGGCCGCGAGTTCCAGAACGCTCTTGAGCGGCACGCCGCGATAGACGAACGAACCGGCATATTCCTTTTTCATCGTCATCTCGTTCAGCCGCACGCGTACCGTCTGCATGTTCGCCAGATCATCGTGTGTCATTATTACCGGCTGCCGCACGCTTCCGGATATCTGGATGCTCCACGCGCGGGCCGTCTCGACCGTCATCGCGCAGACGCCCGCTGCGAGTATCCCGATAATCGCCAGTTTGAATGATGATTTCATATCGTCTCCGCTCCCTGTCGCTTTCACTGATAATCGGAGTATGCTGGATGACCGAACTTGGTCTGTCAATTAAAGTTGAAATATTTAGTAGTAATTTGTAAATATTATATTTTACTGCCTCATTGTATTATAAAAAAGTTACAAAATAGTCTTATTTCCCCTAAATTTGGTTGACATCTCTCGCCTCTGTTGAAGGATATGAGCATCGTGATCCCGACCCTCATTTCCTAAAGCCTCTGGCCATGGAGACGAGGGCGACAGGGCCGGACCGGAAACGGAGCGGCCTCCCGTGTTGGAAAGGGTACGGCACAGGATTTTTGATTCGCGCGCGTGATGCGGCTCCTGGCATGCGGGCGATTCCCCGGTAAAACCGCTCATTTTACCTCCCTGGCCGCCCTTTCCAACCGGGAGAGGGATTTAACGGCCTGTGTTATCATACATGTGAATGGAGAAACCCATGAAGAAATTGTACATCTGGCTGTTTGTTGTGGCACTGGCGTTTGTCGCGGGGCCGCTCTTCGCCCAGGACGCGACCGCCGACGCGGATGTCGCCGTGGTGAAGGAAAAGGAAGCGGATAAAGCGGATAAAAAAGAAGGGAAGAAGGCGACGAAGGCCTTCGAGATGGGCGAGATCGTCGTGAAAGACCGCGCGATCGCGAACATCGAGGACGCGTCGACGACGACGGAGATTACCGGCGAAGAGATTGAACAGCGCGGCGACAAGTCGCTGGGTGATTCGCTCCGTATGGTTCCGGGTGTAAACGTATACCAGACCGCCAAGGGGTATGAAGGGTTCTCGATGCGTGGTTTCGACCAGAAGATGGTCGCGATCCTCATCGACGGTATTCCCGTGCTTGACCCCTATTACGGCGGCAATAACACCGATATATCCACAATCCCTGTTGCAAATGTCTCCCGTATCGTGGTGAATCGCGGTGTTGCATCGGCGCTCTACGGGGCGCTCGGCAGCATAGGCTCCGTCAACGTGATAACAAAAAGGCCCGAGAAGCTCAACGCCGCCGCGAAGATCGAATACGGCGAGTACCAGAACTATATGCTTTCCGCAGAGGCGGGAGCGCCGATCGGCGATTTTTACGCATGGGTTTCGGCCTCCTATCAGTATTCGGACGGTTACGAGGTATCGCAGAAGCTGGATAAGAGCGAGCGGCGAAAATGGTTCGACAGGCTTGTGCAGTATAGTCTCTTCACCAACATCGCAACCACGCTGCCTTTCACGTACGACGAGGTTACTCTCGCATCAAAAAACAACTATATAAACGACACCGGAAAGTGGAACCATACTTCATTCGAAAAATACACGGTTAATGGTCGTGTAGGATATAATATAACCGATAAAATTGAAACCGGTGTTTCAGCCTATTTTTACAGTAATAAACAGGAAGCCAATACCTTCTCTTCGACGACTACGATCTCCTGGCGGGATACCACCTGGGGGAACGACCCGAGTTTCATAGCCGACGGCCGTAGCGCGGCCTTCCAAAACCGTGCGTTTTCGTGGCCCGAGGACACGCGGTTGACGGTATCGCCTTATCTCAAGGCGGAGTTCGGCGATCTTTCGCTGCGCATGAATGTA
>JBFZEY010000361.1:0-7849 GCA_041306625.1 Spirochaetota bacterium
CCATCTTCTCGGCCTCCAGAACCGCCGCGACGGCGGCGACATAGTCCGCCATTACAGGAAGCGTCTCGATCACCGATTTGCCGTGCCCGGGAAGGTCGATCGCAACGACCGTCCTCGTACCCTTGAAATACTCGAGCTGGAATTGGAACTGGCGTGAATCACCGGCCGCTCCGTGGATGAAGATGACGGGAACACTGTCGTGTACCTCCGCCATCCGGTATTTCAGCTCGCCGGGGGGCATTGAACAGCTCTTGATTTTTATTGTCATGGTTCCTCCCTGAAGGTTTCACACTTTTAAGACCTGGACTTACGGGTTTTCGCGCACGTTGTCGAACAGCCCCCGGGCCTGGAATGGCATCTTTCCGCTATCCCCTTCCCGGCACCCCGGCAAAATTCGGACGGCGTCCTTTTCTCACTCATCGCATGGCCGATAACAAGCACTTTTTATGCGTTGAACGCAACAGCTATCGATGGGTACAATCCCCTTCCTCTTGAACCGGAATTATTAGCAATCGGATCCAATGCGCACTTTGGCTCACCGATTCAGCGCGACAGGTGTTATACCGAGTGTTTTCGGATTGCGCCCCGGCGCCGGTTCGGCATACTGGAGAGAGCATGTGGAATTCGGCCAGTACGGCGACGCATTCCATGAAGACTGTGCCCCGGAAAAAATTATGAGCCAAAGAATCAACATCTGCCACCCGGGCTACGGCGCCTCCTGCGCCCTCTGCTGCGGCAGCCACAATATAATCGGCGGGCGCGAAGCACTCCATACCGAATTCAGCCGCCGTTCGCGCGATGCCCGCGACCGCATAGTACGGGACGATACGGCCTTTATGGGAGAAACCGAAACCGGCACACCCCTTCCTATAATAAATGCGCTCCCTGCAAAAGCTCACACCGACGGCATCCTGTGTCCTCACGTCGGTTTTATCGACGCGGGAAAACAACTCATCGGCTGCCTCATCTACACCGACCGCGAGGGGAGGGCCGCAACGCGCGGCTTTTTCGAATACACCTGCTGCAACTTTTCGTGTGCCGCGCGCGAGACCCTCGTCGACGACGAGATACTCTTCGCCGCGCGCCTCATGCGCGACTGGTACTACTACGGGCCGCTGGTCAACTCGATAGACCTGCTTAAAAAGCTCTTTCGAGAATACCATACCCCCGGAAACGTACCGGAAGCGACGCTCGAAGCGGTCAAACGCCGGCTCGAAGCCTCGCTCTACGGCCGGACGTCCGATGATGGCAATGACGTATGAGTGTCATCAGATAAGTACGGACCCGGACGACAATTTCCGTCATACCGGACGACGATCATGATCATCATCCGGTATTCGTACCATTGACATTTTTATACAACGGCCTATACTGGCGTAGAGCGGGGGCCGCCTTCCCCTTTGTGAGGTTTCACCGCCGGCAGCGATGATCATGATCGTCGCCGTAAATCCCGCCCCGACAAGCATGTGCAGGAGGCAGTAATGCAGATACTTTCCAACTCGTTCCCGGACGGCGGCGTTATCCCCGCGAAATTCGCCATGAAGGCGATCCCTGGCGGCTCAAACCTCTCGCCGCAAGCAAGGATCATCGGCGTCCCCCCGTCGGCGCAGTCGCTTGCGATCGCCTTCGTCGACCGGCATCCAATGGCTCGTCGCTGGGTGCACTGGCTGGTCGTCAACATCATCCCCGGCGAGATTGAAATCCCGGAGGGAGCTTCGCCTTCCCGCATGCCGGCCGGGTGCCTCGAGCTCATCAACGCCTTCGGCTTCAAGGGCTACGGAGGACCGCAACCGCCCCGGGGGAGCGGCGTGCATCACTACGAACTGGCCGCTTACGCGCTCTCCGAGGCGCTGAAAATCGGAGAGAAGGAGACTTCCGAGACGGACTTTCTTGAACTTGTCAGGAATAAAGTTCTTGCAAAATCGACAATTACGGGCGGTTTTGAGAGCAGGTGACGTGCGGGATCGTGAAGTCTTTTCGCTCTTTCGTCGCACGAAAGACTGACACTGCTCCCGCCGCGCCTGTCCGGCAGTTAAAATTTAACAGCGAATTAACGCGACGTCCGCGTCGGGGCTTTCGGCAATGAACAAGAAAGAGCGCGGCGAACTGATCATCGAATGCGCAAAGCGGCTCTTCGTTCGGAAGGGCTTTCACGGCGTAACGGTGAGCGACATAATCGACGAGGCGCGTATCGCCCGCAGTACTTTCTATGCTCACTTCCCCGGCAGGATGGAGATATTCCAGCTACTGGTCGACCGCTACGCCGCGATCCTCCTTGACGCCATAATGGGCATAAACATCTCCCGCGCCGGGGACAATGCGCCGCTCTCCGCACAGATTCGCGAAATGAGCGTAAGCCTCGTCGACGCGATCGACCGCAACCGCGACCTCACGCTCCTGCTCATCACCGCACCGCTGGGCCATGACGACCAGTTCGACCGGAGCGTTTCCGATTTCTTTTCGAAGATACTGTCGGCCATACGACAGCTCCTGACGGAGGGAATGGAGGGCAGTACCATACGAACGCTCGATCCCGACACCATATCGTACGTCATCCTGGGCAGCATAAAGCAGATCCTGCTGCAATGGCTGGTTTATCGGGAGGTCAACGACATTCACGCAGCGCTGGACGACATCATCGAATACACGCTCTTCGGGATCGCCGCCGCGCCGGCGGTGAAAACACTTTGAGGTAACGCGCGCCATCGCGCCGGCGGAGGACATCATGAACGCACTCGATCGCTTCTTTAAAATCAGCGAACGCGGCTCCAGCGTCCGTACCGAGATTCTGGCCGGGCTCACCACCTTTGTCACCATGGCGTATATTATCTTCGTACAGCCGGCGATCCTCTCGGCCGGGGGCATGGACTTCGGCGCGGTGCTCGTCGCCACCTGCCTCTCGGCCGCGATCGCGAGCGTCGCGATGGGCCTGTACGCCAATTACCCCATAGCGCTCGCCCCGGCCATGGGCGAAAACTTCTTCTTTTCGTTCGTGGTGATCGTGGCCATGGGCGTACCGTGGGACGTGGCGCTGGGCATCATCTTCCATTCGGCGGTGCTCTTTCTCATCCTCTCGTTCTTCAAGGTGCGCGAACAGATCATCAACGCCATCCCGCCCTCATTCAAGGCCGGTATCGCCGTCGGGATCGGTTTCTTTATCGCCTTCATCGGCCTCGTCTACGGCGGCATCGTCGAGAAATCGCCGGGCGGGGTTCTCCAGATGGGGAAAGTGCAGTCCGTGCACGTGCTGTTGCCCTTCGCGGGCCTGCTCGTAATGGCCGCGCTCTCCCGCCTTCGCGTGCGGGGGGCCATGCTTATCGGCATGCTCGTCACCACGCTTGCGGCCCTGCCCTTCGGCATCGTCCAGTTCCACGGCATCGTGAGCACGCCGCCCTCAATTGAACCGACTTTTTTAAAGATGGATCTGATGGCGGCGCTCAGGCCCGAGTACTGGCCGCTCATACTGGTTTTCCTCTTCATGGATCTCTTCGATACGGTGGGCACGGTGGTGGGCGTCACCCAGCAGGCCGGACTTATGCGGGAGGACGGCACGGTTCCGAAACTGCGCGAGATACTCATCACCGATTCGGCCGCCTCGGTTCTCGGCGCGGCGCTTGGCACCTCCACGGTGGTAACCTACATCGAAAGCTCGGCCGGCGTTCAGGAGGGCGGACGCACGGGTCTTACCGCGGTGGTTGCCGGACTTCTGTTCCTCGCGGCGCTTTTCTTCGAGCCGCTTGCGAAAATGCTCGGCGGCGGATTTTCACCCGCACCGGGGTCCATGACGCTCTACCCGGTAATCGCGCCGGCGCTCATTTTCGTGGGCTCCATGCTGCTGAAAAACGCCGCGCGTATCGACTTTACCGACATCACCGAGTCTCTGCCGGCGTTCCTGGTGGTCGTCGGGATGCCGCTCACCTACTCGATCGCCGACGGGCTTGCGTTCGGTTTTATCTCGTATCCGATCATTAAAATACTTACGGGAAAAATAAGGGATGTGCATCCCATCATGCTCGCGCTCGGCGCGGTGTTCATTCTGAGATACGCGTTTCTATAGGATGGCCGGGGCCCAGGCGGCGATCGCGATCGTCGCCTGACGTATTATTCCATCAGTCCCCTTCAAACTCGCAGAGGGCGAACATGGCGTAGCCCGCCGCCCCGATCTTCGCGCGCCCGCCCACGTCGGGAAGGTCAACGATGAATGCCATCTCGACGACAACACCGCCCAGCTTCTCAATGAGCTTTGCCGCCGCCATGGCCGTCCCCCCGGTAGCCAGCAAATCGTCGACGATCAGCACTCGGTCGCCGGGCTTGATCGCGTCGACGTGGATCTCGATGACGTCGGTGCCGTACTCGAGTTCATACTCGTGGCGCTCGGTCTTGTAAGGAAGCTTTCCCTTTTTACGTACGGGGACAAACCCCCTGGCAAGCCGATACGCCACCGCCCCGCCCAGGATGAATCCGCGCGCCTCGAGCCCGACCACGACATCGATGGGCGTTTCCCGGTATCGCTCGACGAAGGCGTCGATCACCTCGCGCAGTCCATCGGCATCCTGAAGGAGCGTGGTGATGTCGCGGAACATGATGCCTTTTTTCGGAAAATCTTGGATGGTGCGGATTTTCGATTTGATGGACATGGGAAAAATCGCTCCTTCGGTTCTGGTTGCGCGCCGTTCATCAGGCCATACTCTCCCCGGATACGTCAATTATCTTTCGATCTAATTCGTCCATAGCAACCGGTCCTGATTCTCGTATTGGGTAATCATCGTCCGGCACCGTGATATTTCGCAGATACACCCCCACCATGCGGTTGACGTCGCTCTCGCCGTCGTAGAAGAGGGTTAGAATTCGCGGCCTCGTATCCGCGTGTTTGGAAAGGCGCGGCAACGATTCCGCTCTCTCGTGTTGACGAGGAAATACATCCGCCCCCTGAAAAACGTCCTCCCTCACACTCTGGAAAAGCGCATTCGTGATGTTGCCAGGCATACAGCCGAAGGGCGCGCAATTCACCACGAGCGCCGCGCCGTCGTCGGCGAACGCTGCGGCGCGGCCCAGTGTGAGGATGGCCTCGCCTTCGAAGTCGAGCGGGAGGAAGCGTTTCCCGTAATCCAGCAGCGCCTCGACTGCGGGTTCGTGCCGATGGGAGAGATGCGCATCCATGGCACGCTCGAATTTATGATAGCGGTGAAAGAGATAGGCGGTCTTGAGCCCGACGATGGTCCGGTTCCAGAAGCCGGTCCGGTGCTGCCGGGCAAAATAACGCTCCATCCACGCGGTGTAGAGTATCCACTCGGAAATGGGCGTAAGCCAGGCCTCGCCGCCGAATCGCTCGATGGCGCGCACGAGGTTGTTGTTGCAATAGGGATTGCAGCGCACATAGATTTCACCGACGATGCCCACCAGCGGTTTTTCTTCGCGCAATACCGGCACACGCGCGATCGAGTAAAGCGCCGCGTCCGTCGCCGCGACCAGGTCCCCTCTCGACCCGGCGGTCGCCTCTACTCGACGGATGGCCTCTTCGGCCGCGCGGTCGACCGAACCCGGCACCGCCTCATAGGGCCGTGTCGCACAGATCTGCTTGAAAAGCATATCGCCCGAGATGAGAATGTCCCACAGGTACATGCGCAGGCCTTCCGGCATCCCCATGTACGAATTGACCGATGACGGTGAGAATATCTCAGCCTCGCCGAAAGCGTTCTCGGTGAGAATCTTCCGGTGAAGCAGCGTATACTGGCCGAAGCGGCACGGCCCCTCGGCCGTCGGCATAAAGAGTGCGTGTTTTCGAGGGTCGGCGCCGATCTGTCGCATCTTTCTTAAAAACACGCCGATCGTAGTGCTGGCCGGCAGGCATTCACTTCCGCGCACGCCGCGCCGCCCGACCTCATGCGCCATGCCGTCCTCCACCGGCAAGGCCTCGGCGTCGAAGCCCCATGCGCGGAAGCCGGCGGCGGTGATGCGCGCGGAGATCTCGTGCATGGGCGGAATCCAGAGCTTGCGTTCGCTCCGCTTCCAAGTGGGATGGAAAATCCCTGCGCTCCCCTTCGGCTCTTTCACTCCGGTGCCGTGCGAGCGGACCACATCCATGAAGGCCTCGATGCGCGTGAGATAGCCGGTGTCCGAGCCGTGCTCGTCGAGCTCCACGATGAGGTAGGGTTTCCCCTTCATGATCTCCTCGAAGCGGGTGAGCACGAAGGAATCGGGACCGCAGCCGAAATTGCTGAGGTAAACGGGATACAGGCCGTCCATATCGCGTATCTTTTCGGAGAGGGCGAGTATGCGTTCGCCGTAGTGCCAGTACATGTGGTGAATATTCGAGCTCCAGTCGGAGGGATCCATCAGGCACTCGTAGGGCAGTATCTCGACTTCGCGCCCGGCAAAACGCTCGGGGAGTCCCAAGTTGACGACCGGGTCGTAAAGGTTGTAGGGTCTGCCGATGAACACAATGCCCTTTTTCTTTTCATCCTTCATCTTCGCAAGCAGCTTCTGTCCGTATTCATGGCGCCTCCTAAGACAGGCATGATGGGCTTGAAGCCCCGCGCGGTACGCCCGGCGGACCTCATCCTCCCCCAACGCAAATTCGGAGAAGGCCTGTTTGAGCGATTCCACAACGAGCCGTTCGTCGAGCCTGAAATCGACCACGGGGGCGATGACCGGCACCGGAAGGCCGAGCGTGCCGGCCGCGATCGAAGGAAAGGACATCACGTAGGGACATGAGATGCGCGGAAGGCCGCTCTCCTGTTTGCGCTCGCTGATCACCGTCGGGAAGAACAGGGCATCGACGCCGTCACGGGCGGCAAGTTCGCGCGCGTGCGCCAGCGCCATCTTTACGGGAAAACAGAAGTCCGATTTCGCGATACGGATGCCGGCCTCCTTGTGGGCCGCGTTTGAGGCACCGGAGAGTATAACGTCGAATCCGAGGTGTTCGAGAAAGGTCCTCCACAGCGGCAGGTAGCCGTGCATGGAGAGCGCCTGCGGTATGCCGACGCGCGCCGTTTGAAGGCGCGGATTCGAATCCGCGCTTTCAAACGGCGCACCGTTCATCATCGCCCGCACACGGGAGAGGTGATTGACGGGCCGCGTGTTTTTCCGGTGGTGCGCATCTTCATGCGGACGCGAAGATATATTCGCGTCTTCTTCCCGCCCGCACATATATCCCCACGATTCATCCGCGCCCCCCTCGAGGCGCGCCACGGTGATGGTGCAGCGGTTGGAGCAATCCGTACAGGTGCGGTATGAAATATCAATGGTACGTTCGAATACATCAAGCCCGCGAAAGACACCCGCATGTTCATCGCTCCGCTCGAGCGAAATAATCGCCGCGCCGAGCGCGCCCATAACATGGCAGTGCGGCGAAACCACGATCTCCTTGCCCGTTATGAGCTCGAAGGCGGCGACGAGGCCGGCATTGCGCGCGGTGGCCCCCTGGAAGAAAATGCGTTCCCCGGTGACCGGGCGCGTGCCCACGACCCGGTACAGGTAGTTTTTCGCGATGGAATGGAGCACCCCGGCAAGGGCCTCCTCGTGTGAACTGCCCTCGCGCAACAATCTCTGGATATCCTGTTCCATGAAGACGGTACAGCGGTCGGAGGTGTGCGGTATTCGGCGGCCGAGCGTTAACGCGCCGATATCGCGCACGTCATGGCCGAGACGGGCGGCCTGTTCTTCGATAAATGATCCGGTACCGGCGGCACAGACGAAATTCATGTTGCAGTCGATCACCGCGTCACCGGAACCGCGGATATACTTGGCGTCCTGCCCGCCGATCTCGAAGACCGTTTCTATGGAAGGATCGTGATACTTCGCGCCGCGATAATGCGCCGTGATTTCGTTCACGATGACCGAGGCTCCC
>JBFZEY010000362.1:0-4108 GCA_041306625.1 Spirochaetota bacterium
CACAATGGGTGATGCCTCGTGGAAAACCAATCCTGATAATTGCCAATACTGTAAAAGGCAGAGGAATAGAAGAAACTGAGTTTAATTACAAATGGCATACCCAACACCCAAGCCCTGAAGAAGCAGACCGGATGATGCGTGAATTGGCAGTGAGGTATAGCAAACCGATTGAAGGGTACAGCAGACTAAAACCACAGGTAAAAAATGTCATTGAATAAAGAACCTCAATTACCGCACATGAGAGAAATATTTGGCTTAACCTTGGCCGAAATGGGTTTAGAGCATAAAGATATTATCGTTCTGGATGCAGATCTGCATACATCTACTCGTATTTCTTACTTCAAGGAAAGATTTCCGGAACGGTTTATTCAGGTTGGAATTGCTGAGCAAAACCTGTTTGGCGTTGCTGCAGGATTGGCTTTGGCCGGATATACTCCCTTCCCATGCACTTTTGCTTCTTTTGTTTCACGCAAAGCTATTGATCAATTTGCACTCTCGATATGCTATCCTGCATTGAATGTTAAAGTGCCGGGTTCTTATGTGGGTTTACCAACAAGCAAAGCAGGCGCCTCGCATAATTCAATCGAAGATATTGCCTATATGAGAACCATCCCTAATCTTAAGGTTGCCGCCCCTGGTGATCCTGCCGATATGCGGGCTGTAATGCATACTGCCTATGCAACCCCAGGTCCTGTTTATTTCAGAGTTGTTCGCTATGGACTTTCAGATATATTCGGTCCAGATCATAAATTTGAATGGGGCAAGGGAGAACTTATCACAAAAGGAACTGATGTAACTTTATTTGGAACAGGGATGATGACAAACCGGTGTATGAAAGCTTCCGAAATTCTTAAAGGTAAAGGAATCAGCGCAGAAGTTGTTCATCTCGCTTCAATTAAACCGATCGATGAGACCATTATCATCAACTCGGTTTCAAAAACTGGTTGCGCTGTTACTGCTGAAAATGCTTCAATTATTGGGGGCTTCGGCGCAGAAGTTGCCGAGGCACTAAACGAGGCCGTTACTCCCGGCGCGAAGGTTTCGGGCGCTCCCGCCGGCAACACGATTTCCACTGCGGAATCCGCGGGCAGCGTGTTTGTTGAGAGGAGCACCAGAACGGTCGCCAGTGCGGCGAGCCTGTACAAAGGGTGAGCGCAGATCATTGTTGCGTCCTTCCTGGTATGCGATTGACCGGGATGCTCGCCGCACTCGGATTCGCCACGCCGGCATGTGTTGGGGCACCCTTCGTGCCGGCACGATGTTCGGGTGACGACCGAGTTCCTTCCCTTCCACGCATCATCTTCGATTGTTCTCTCGGGGCGGTGCCGCTCTCCTCCCGCAAGCGAATGGGAGGGCGCCTCCCCTATCGGCTCCAGGGCTTATGGCGGGTGCCGTTAGAAGACGGCAGGCCCCGGAACCGCCAGGAGTATTGTACCAAAAGCAAGCGTCCGAATCACGTTTCGGGGTAATCCTGATCAGAAAACCGCCGCGGAAACCAGCCCGACGCGCTCGCGAGCGAGTGCCATCACCCTCTGGCTCGGTTTTCATCTGAAATGGCGAGTGCCGCACACATGGGTCACTGCTCAGAGCATCAGAAACGGGCTCCGCCGGACCGTTCTCGGGCGGTTTGGGCCCGGCGGGGTTCTCAGGGGGGCGGTCGGAAGGCTGCGGCGGCGGTGGTCCCCGGCATTGCTCCTGAGACGCCTGCGTCCGAAACGGCGGTGATGTCGCTGCTGCCGCCGAGAACGTATGCTCGGGCGAAATGTCGATCACCGGGGCGATGCGGCAACAGCGGTTGCGGCCGCGCTGGCGAGGGGACGCCGAGGGAGAGTTCGGAATCCGGGGTGAGCTTTTCCCCACGAACCGGGTGCGGATGATCGCGGCCATGTTCCTGACCAAGGACCTGTTCATCGACTGGCGCCTGGGCGAGCGGTACTTTATGCAGCACCTGGTGGACGGGGATTTTTGCCAGCAACAACGGCGGTTGGCAGTGGTCCGCCTCGACGGGCACCGACGCGGCGCCGTATTTTCGCATATTTAACCAGTTTCACCAGAGTAAGCGTTATGATCCCGACGGCGAATACATCCGGCGATTCGTGCCGGAGCTGGCGACGGCGTCCGCCGAGGTCCTGCACGACGCGGACGGCATCAAGTCGCTTGGTTCCAGGTACGCGGGCGTGAATCTCGATCGTGCCGCCTGCCGGGCCAGGGTCCTCAGCGTTTTCAAGAACATGAGGCATGAGACCAGGGCGGGGAGGAAATGACCCGGCCCACGGCATCTTTCGGTGTTATCGCCGACCGGAGAAGCGGTTGGGCCGGATGCTCCGATCCGGAATGCCCGGTCGTAAAGAAGCCAACGACGCGAAGATGAGGGGCGTCCCCGGCGTGAATCGCGATGACCGCTACCAGAGCGATCCCCATGCTGCGATCACACCATGGTCCCGTTCTACGCATGCCGGCCGAAGGTCGCGGCGCCGGAAAGCGCGGCTTCCAACTCGACAGCCCGCGGAAACAGGATGTTATTTTCCTTGTGAATGTGCCGGTGAAGGTCCGTCTCGAGCTCGGCCAGCCCGCTCAACAGCACCCGGTACGTGTTGCACGCATCGGCGGGGGCGGTGAAGCCGCTTGTCAGCGTCCGCAGCCGCAGGAGCGCCGCTCCGGCCGCATCGTGTTCGCACTCCATCACGCGAATCGGGTTCTGCACCGATCCGCAGTGAGCCGCCGCGACCGCTCCATCGGATTCCATCGTCTGGATCAGGGGGAATAAAACCTGCTCCTCCTTCAGCATGTGGGTTTCGAGCTCAGCCCGCAGATCGTTGAACACCGCCTGCACCTCCGTGAGCTCGGGATGGCGCGCCATGTGTGCCTCCCGGACCTTGGCGGCGATCTGGGTCAGTTGCGGCAACTCGCGCCGCAGATACGCATGGTGCGTATCGAGGATGTTCGCGAGGAGATCGGCGAGCGGGGCGCGAGTCCAATCCGTCTCGTCCGTCAGCGTCGCCTCGGCATCCACCCGGTTCAGCGCATCAACGACCTTCTGCGCGTCGATTCCGCCGGCTGCGCAGGCGTCACGCAAGGGTGTTTTGCCGCCACAACAGTAATCGATGCCCATTTGTTTGAAGACGCGGGCGCGCGCCGGACGTTCGGCGACGAGCTGGCCGACAGTGGTCGTGGAGTCGATGGGGATCATGAGAATCCTCCTTTCGGGCTTGCCAATGGCCGGGCGCGATCGGTGCGTCGCGCGAGGGCCGAAGGAGAGTGGCAGCGGGCCGGCGGTGCTTCTGCATAAACATCTCGCATTCGGTCCGGCCGCGTTCGTCCATTCATTAAATATAAATCAATACGTTTAGGTTTACATTTGGAGTTTAGCCCGTATGATCGAAATGTCAAGGCCGGGGTCGGGGGACGTGTCCTACCCGCGAGCGCCGGCCTGCACTTTCGAGGAATTTCGATGCTGATTTCTCAGACCGCCGAATACGCCCTCCGGGCCATCGTCTGGCTTGCCCGTGACCCGGCCATGCCGCTAGGAACGTCGCGGATCGCTCGGGCAACGCATGTCCCGGCCGGCTACTTGTCGCGCGTACTTCAGGCCCTGGCCCGCGCCGGCTTGGTCGAGTCGAGTCCCGGCCGGTCGGGCGGATTCCGGCTGCTGCGCTCGCGCCGGAAGATCTCCGTGCTCGATGTGGTAAACGCCGTGGACCCGGTCGTACGAATCGTACGCTGTCCGTTGGGGCGGAAGTCGCACCGCGGGCGCCTGTGCCCCCTCCATCGTAAGCTGGACGACGCCGCGGCCATGGTGCAGCGCGCCTATGCGGAAACCACGATCGCCGAGATCCTGGCCGAGGAGTCGCCCATCGCGGCGCTGTGCGAGTCAGCCTGAAAAACGCGCCGGCCGGCCGAGGGGATCGGCAGGATCGTCGGCGGGCGCCGGATGCCGTCGGGCGTTCTCGACGTAGCCGTCATTCTGGGCTTGATGCACAAGGGCGTCGTGGACGACCTCGTCGGGCCGTACAGGCACGCGTCGTCGTCTTCAGTCTTTCGAGGCTGCATTCAAGATCGCCTGCACACCGGGGTGATCCGTGGGGTAACGCGCGGCGCGGAAGAGTCC
>JBFZEY010000363.1:0-3480 GCA_041306625.1 Spirochaetota bacterium
CGGAGCGTTCCGTTCGAAAGGCGGCAAGGGGCTCATCTGCCTCGCGTCCTCGTATACCGATAAGGAGGGCGGAATGCATTCGCGTATACGCCCGAACATCACCCCGGGATCGGTCGTAACGGTGCCCCGTTCGCTCACGCATTACGTAGTGACCGAATACGGCACCGCCCAGTTGAAGGGCAAGTCGACCTGGCAGAGGGCGGAGGCGCTCATCGATATCGCCCATCCGGATTTCAGGGACGAGCTTATAAGAGAAGCGGATGTTATGAAGATATGGCTGCGCAGCAGTAAAAAGGGAGCATGATCAAAAACACGCCAGGGAGCATCTGCCATGGGAGAATTCGAAAGCAATCTATATAAAAGCAAGCTGATATCGGCCGAGAGGGCCGCGGAGCTGGTGAAGTCGGGCGATGTTGTCCATTACAGCGAATTCGTGCTGTTCCCGGAGACGCTCGACGCGGCGCTGGCACGTCGCGTCGGTGATCTCCACAATGTCACCATCCGGAGCACGTGTTTCATGCGCGTACCGGAGGTGATCAAGGCGGATCCGGCGCGAGAGCATTTTATCATGGAAGACTATCACTTCGGGACGTTCTCGCGCAGGCTTCATGACAGGAATATGTGCAATTACATTCCCATCACGTACCATCTCGGGCCGAGAACGCTGAAGAAGTACGTGGATGTGGACGTCTATTTTCTCTCGGCGGGCGCCATGGACGCCAGGGGATATTTCAACTTCGGCCTTTCGAATTCGGTAAGTTCGGCCGTCATTTCCAAGGCGAAGAAGATCGTAGTCGAAGTCAACGATAAAATTCCCTACTGCCTCGGGGGCAACCAGGAATCGCTTCACATCTCGCGTGTCGATTATATCGTGGAAAGCGAGGGGAAGCCCCTAATGGAGATCCCTCCGGCAAAGCCGACGGAAATCGACCGAAAGATATCACAGCACGTTCTCGCGGAGATAGAGGATGGATGCTGCCTACAGCTCGGGATCGGCGGGCTCCCGAACGTGGTGGGCGCAATGATCGCCGAGAGCGAGCTCAAAGACCTCGGCGTTCACACCGAGATGCTGGTGGACTCGTACGTGGACCTGTATAACTCGAGAAAGATCACCGGGGCCAGAAAGACGCTGGATGCCTACAAGATGAGCTATACGTTCGCCATGGGAACCAACAAGGTCTACGAGTTTCTTCATAACAATCCGACCTGCGCATCGTACCCGGTGAACTATATCAACGATCCGCGCATCATGGCGATGAACGACAGGGTTATCGCCATCAATAACGCGATGGAGGTAGACCTCTACGGGCAGGCGTGTTCGGAATCGGTCGGCCCGGCCCAGAAGTCGGGCACCGGCGGGCAGCTGGATTTCATCTTCGGCGCATTCGGTTCCCACGGCGGCAAGGGGCTCATCTGTCTCAGCTCAACACGCACTGAAAAGGACGGTACCGTCCATACGCGGATACGCCCGTCCATCACCCCGGGGTCCATCGTTACGGTGCCGAGGTCGATCATACATTACGTGGTTACCGAGTACGGCACCGCCCAGTTGAAGGGTAAATCGACCTGGCAGCGTGCCGAGGCGCTCATCAACATCGCCCATCCAGACTTTCGCGATGAACTGATACGTGAGGCCGAGGCAATGAAGATATGGCTCCGTGCTAACAGGACTGCATGATACAGTAAGGGGATGCTTCCCCGCTTTTTCCGCATCCATAATGAACGCACGCTCCGGTTGGTACAATTGACCGGTGTGCAGTGAAACTGTAGTACATCGATTTTTCGCGCGCAAATCCCGAAATACTCGCAATTTAACAAAAAAATACCTTATTTTAAAAATATCGTCGCCATTTTTTCGTGGGCGGTATATATATTCTTAACGTTCATCAAAGTTTTGAGGCGAAAGAATTCCGGTCCGGTATCGGGGCCTCCCGGGAAATGAACACTGCGCCAGACAACCGTACCGCTGCATACAGAATCGGTGATGACAGAAAAACACGACAGAAACGATACTATCCCTTTCGGTATGCTCTGGGACATAGTCAACGAGGCCCGGGATTTCATCTCCGTGGCGAGCGGGGACGGCAGGGTGCTTTTCCTCAACGAGGCGGGCAGGAAGATGGTCGGGATCGATGTGGAAGCGGACCTCTCCGGGATTCCAATACGGCAGGTCTATCCGGATCGAATCTGGGAGCTCCTGCAAAACGAAGCGCTTCCCGCCGCAAGGAAGCATGGAAGCTGGGGCGGAGAGACCGTAATCCTGCGAAAGGATGGAACGGAGATTCCGGTCTCACAGATCATAAGGGCGCACATAAAAGAAGGCGGGATTACCGAGTACTACTCCACGATTATACGCGATATCTCTAAAAAAAAGAATATCGAAAGGGCCCTGCAGTCATCTGAAAAGAAGTTTTTCAGTGCGTTTCATTCCAGTCCCACAATGAAACTGATGATCAGGCTCGATGATGAACGAATTATCGATATCAACGCGAGCTACCTGTCCACGATCGGATTCTCGCGCGATGATGTGGTGGGCAAGACGATAGGAGAATCGATGGCCTGGGGGAGCGCGGATGAGCGCGCCGCTTTAGTAGAAATGATCCGCGCCGGCAGTGTCATCGATAACTACGAATTTTCATTTTCCGCCCTCGGAGCACAGCGGCGCACGGCCCTCTTTTCCGCGGAAACCGTGGAGGTCGACGACGAAAATGTGCTGCTGCTGGAAGCAATCGATATTACCGACAGAAAGAATGCCGAAGACGCGTTGAAGCGCTCGGAAAACAAGTTCATAAAGGTTTATCAGTCGAGTCCGGAGGCGATAACCATAAACCGGCTGAGCGACGGTATATACATCGAGGTAAACGAGAGCGCGCTTGAGCTCGCACGATACAAGCGGGAAGAGGTGATCGGCCGTACCCCGGTCGATCTTCAGGTATTTGCGCGCTACCGGGAGTACCTCCGTATGCTGACAATGCTGAGGCGCGATCGGCTGGTGAAGAAGCTGGAGTTCGATTTCAGGACGAAATACGGAGATATACGAAACGGTATTGTTTCGGCCGAGATTATGGATTTCGGCGGGGAGCCGTGCGTTATTACGTCCATCGTCGATATCACCGACAGAAAAAGGGCCGAGCGTGCGCTTGACCGTCAAAGGGAGCGTCTTGCCGTGACGCTTCGAAGCATAGGCGACGGGGTGATAACAACGAACATGTACGGGGAGGTCGCCCTCGTCAACAAGGTTGCCGAGGAATTGACGGGATGGACACAGGAGGAAGCGTATGGCAAGCCCCTCCAGGAGGTATTTTCAATCGTCAACGAGAGGACGAGGGTCCCCTGTGAAAATCCGGTGGATATGGTCCTGGAATCCGGCGGAACAGTGGGGCTCGCCAATCATACCGCACTGATTGCGCGGGACGGTACCGAACGGATAATCGCCGACAGCGGCGCGCCGATACGGGATAAAGAAGGTACCATAATCGG
>JBFZEY010000364.1:0-9364 GCA_041306625.1 Spirochaetota bacterium
CCGAGGATCGAGTTCGGGATGGCGATCCCCGTGATGATGGTTGAGCGGACATTCCCCAGGAAGAAATAGACCACGATGACCGCGAGAATTATCCCGATGATCATCGTTTCCTGGACGTCCGCGATGTTGCTGCGAATCCACTTCGCCGTGTCGTACACGAACACCAGGCGCGGATCCCCGCCGTGCGTCTTGATAAGCTCGTTGACCCGGTCGATCCGTTTCACGACCCTGTCCGCCACCGCCACGGAATTGGCCCCCGACTGCTTGTAGACGTCGAGGATGATGCAGGGGCGCGTCTCTTTCGCGATCTTCCTGCCGTCCTTTTTGCCGAAAAACGATTTTTTCTTTTCGTCCTTCACCGGGTAGTAGAGATAGGTGAGCGTCTCGACGTCCGCGGTGCCGTCGCGCACCGTGCCGATCCGGTCGACGGTCACCGCGTTCGCCACGTCGCCCGCGAAGTTCACCACCGACTTCCTGATCTGATCGATAGCGTTGAACTCGCCGACCGTCTTGAAGATGGTGGACTGCCCGCCGCGGTCGAACTTGCCGATCGGGACATTCGCCCCCGAGTTCCTGATGTTCTCGGCGACGGTGAACGCCGGGATTTCGTACGCGTTCAGTTTTGCCCGGTCGAGCTCTATCTGTATCTCGCGCCGGGTACCGCCCGAGATCATCACCTCCCCCACGCCGTCGGCCTGCTCGATGAGCGGTTTGATCTTCTCTTTTACCAGGTCGTACATCTCGGCCGGGGGAAGCTCGGCCATCACCGCGAGCGTGAGCACGGGCATGTTCGTAAAATCGAACTGCCGCACCAGCGGCTCGTCCTCGAGGTCGTCCGGCAGGTTGTTCCGGGCCAGGGCCACCTTCTCGCGCATCTTCTGCTCGGCGTATTTGACGTCGGTCTCGTAGGTGAACTCGGCGATGACGATCGATATGCCCTCCAGGTTCCTCGACGAGAGGCGTTTGATGCCTGAAATGGTGCTCACCTGCTCTTCCAGGGGCTTGGAAACGAGCTTCTCTATCTCCTCCGGCGTGGCGCCGGGATAGATGGTGGTAACGGTCACCACCGGGAAATCGATGGGCGGGAACAGGTCGACTCCCATCCTGTTCAACCCGATCATGCCGGTAATCATCATCAATATGACCAGGCAGCTGATAAAGATGGGGCGTTTTATTGAAAATTGCGCAATGTTCATCCGATTACTCCCTGCCGACCTGAATATACTTTTCGACATCCACGTTGTACCGGTCGAAGATCTCGTTTTTGGCGAGATCGAAACCGAGCAGCGCCACGTTATATTGCACCAGCGCCTCGAGCTCGCCCTGGCGCGCCTGCACCAGCGCGTCGAGCGCGAACTTCAGGTTCACCGCGGTCGCCTTGCCCTGCCTGAACCGCGCCAGCAGCCGCTGGTAGTAGAGCTCGGACTCGCTGCGCGCCGTGCGCGCCTTGCCGAGCGTCGAATGCAGAAGCCGAACCTGCTCCAGCGAATTCAGCACGTCGTCGCGCACCTCGAGCTTTGTCCTGTCCAGGTCAATTACGGCCTGGCGGCGTTTTAGCTCGGCGTTGCGGAGGTTTACTTTAAGCTCCCGGTCGTCCAGCGGGTACGTAAGTTTCGCCCGCGCCTCCCATGATGGATACTTTGCCGAGGCCGTGTCGCGCATCGCCGGGCTGTAATTCTCGTCCTGCCCCAGCGTGTTAAGCCCCATGCTGAGCACGAGCGAGGGGAGCGCGTTGTTCTCGTGATACCCGAGCTCGCGGTCGGCGTTTTCAAGCATCAGGCGGGCGTTCCGGTAATCCACGCGCTTTTCGAAGGCGGTCTTCACCGCCGCATCCTCGTCGAGCCTGGGGAGCGCGTCCACCAGGTCCGTAACGCCCTCCACCTTCGTGTCCGCCGGCATGTTCATGGTCCGCACCAGCTTGCGCACCGCCTCGCGGTGGCGCTGTGCCGAGGCCTCGAGTCTGGCCTCGGCGGAGGCCACCAGCGCGTTGTACTGGTTGAGGTCATACAGCTCGCCGAGCCCGTAGCGGGCGTTCTGCGCGATGATGGCCCGCACCTGTCTCGCCGAATCCAGCTCAAGGCGGGCGTTTTCCACCGCCGATTTCTGCACGGTGATCGTCCAGTAATCGACCAGCGTCGAGACCACGAGTCCCGACAGCTCGTTGATGATCGCGGCGCGCTGGATCTGCGCGGCGCTGTTCAACATCTCCTTCTGGAGGCGGTCGCCGCGCCCAAAGGCGTTGCGCAGCAGCTCCTGCTGCAGGCTCACGAACATGGACGGTTTATGGTATCCCGGCTCTTTCGGTACAAATCCGGGCACACCGGGATCGTTGGCGTCGAAGAACACCTCCTTCACTCCAGCCGAAATGGTCGTTCCGCTTGAAAAGAGTTTCGAGATCGAGGCCGACGCGTCGTACTGGTATTGTTTGTCACCGGTGAACGCCGACATGCCGGTGGGCGGCGATTTCCGGTTCGCGTAGCCGCCCTCCATGTTCAACGAGGGGGCGAACCTGCCCTTGAAGCGCTCGAAGTCGCTGTCGCTCATGATCACGTTGTACTTCGCCGACTGCAGCGTGAGATTGTTCCGGAGCACCAGGTCGATCGCCTGCTCCAGCGTGATGACGTTCCCGGCGATGGTGATCGTCGCCGACTTTTCGCCGCCGGCGGGGGGCGTCTCCTCGCCCATGACTGGCCGCGCTCCGGCGATGAGGACGCACGCGGCCAGAATCGCGGTGTGTACTCTTGATTTGTTATGCACGGATTTCTCCTCTTCTCTGGATATTGGTTTTCTCGATGGCCTCTTTCAACATCGCCATTTCCCTTTCTGGAAGCGAAGGTATGGCAAGTGTTTTGCCCGCGGGCAGAAGGGCTTTAAACGCGTGGTTCAACAGGAAGGAGAGTGCCCTCTCACGGTATCCCTCGCTGAAGATACGGTCGAACCACGGGGTCTCCTCCCAGTTATCGCGGTCGCCATAATTAATAACAAATGAAATGAGGCTGAGCACAAAGAGCATCGGATTTTCACATTCGAACTCGCCCGAGCGGATACCCTCATTGATGGTACTCTCGATGCGCTCCATCCTCGGAATAAAATAGCGCGCCACGATCTCCCTGATATGCCGATGGCCCTGCGCCAGCTCGATCGCGATGATGCGGTTGAAATCCCGGTCGTACTCCGCAAGATGGGTGTACACCAGGAAATAGATGATGGCATACAGGCGTTGTGAAGGGGTCAGAGCCTCGAAAGCGGCCTCTTCCCTGAATTCGGGCTCCCGGTCCACGCCCAGGATGAGGTGCAGAACGCGGACATACAGCTGCTCCTTGTTTTCGAAATAATAGTGGATGAGGGCCTGATTTACTTCGGCCCGCCGGGCGATGGAGCTCATCCGCGCGCCATCATATCCCCGCTCGGCGAATTCCTTCTTGGCGGCCTGGAGTATGCGGTCCCGCGCCTGGATCTGCTCGGAGTTTAACATCACGAACATCCTTTACTAAAAAAATGACGAATTGACGCCTTCGCTCTAACCATTCCTCGGGCGCCAGTACTCGTTTCCGGCGTGCGATAAAAACCGACTTGAACACCTGCGGCAGGGGTGATCCCGTCTCTCAATCGATGGTGGGATTGATACTGATAAAATTAACCAAACGATTAAATTGATCGGTTAATTAAAGATACAGGTTTCTTTTGTCAATAAAAAAATCTCCACAGGCATGCAATGCTATTGACTTTTTACCCGAAAATCCTCATTCCAACTCCAGTTATCGAGTCTAGTGTACGATTACTGTCATAGAGCCGGGCTGAAATATGCAACTAAAGGGATTTCGGCGGCCTGAAGTCCGGTCAGACCGTTAAATCTTCTGTAACAATAACAAGTCCGTTACGTAAAGCGCGCTATCCTGAGTATATCCGGGTAGAACTTTATTATTTGATATAACCGTATTCTAGGCGCGAACATACCGACGCTGTTACAAACCCCGGGATCAACGGGCCATAACCAGCATCAATGACAGAGCCAGCACTCCGGAGATTGTCTGTATGAAAAAGAAAACCGCCATATTGTTTACGCTGCTGCTTTTCTGTCTGTATCATTGCACCACGCCCGAAAAACTGGATAAGGCCCGGACGACTTCGTACTGGAACGACCTGTCCCTGTTTCTCGCGGGGATGCCGCAGACCACTGTAAACCCGTTCCGCCAGGCGGCCTCGAGTCCGCAGTACGCGCGCCACGTCGAGGCCATGAACGCATTCTGGGACATGGTTCGGACGGAAAACATCGACCACATCGTCCCCTGGAGGGCGGCCAAGCTCGACGGTCAGCGTCATGCCCGGACCGCGTTTTACCCCTTCAGCGGGGCGGACCTTGCAAACCTCTACACGTTTTACCCCGATGCGCGGACCTATATAATGGTTGCCCTCGAGGACCCGGGACCCATCCCCGATCCGCTCCGCCTCACCCCCGAAGAGCTGTCAGAGGGCCTCTCGGCCATCCACCGGGCCATCGAGAGCATCGCCTCGCGAAATTATTTCCACAGCGCCGTCATGCAGAGAGAGCTTCCCAACCGGTATCTGCCGGGGACCGTCCCCGTACTGCTGATCTTCGCGGCACGCCTGGGCCTTCGCGTTACGGCCGTCGAATTGATCGGCATCGATGCGTCGGGCGCGACAGTGGCGCTTGATGCGCACGGGAACATCGGCACGGCACGACCCTCGACGATGGGCGCGCGCATACAATTCATTGCGCCGAACGAAACGAACGAGCGCACAATCATCTACCTCGACATGCGCCTTTCGGACAGCGTACTCGACGGTTCAGGCGCCGAAGGCGCTTTTTTCCGGAAGATGGGCAACTTTGACACCCTGATTAAATCGGCGGTATATCTGCTTCACCGGTGTGGTTTCAGCGGGATGTGCTCCTTCATTCTCGAGCACAGCGGCACCGTCATCCAGGACGATTCGGGGATGCCCTACAGGCTGTTCGACAAAAACGACTGGGACGCCAGACTCTTCGGCTCATACACACGACCGCGCAAACTCAGGGATTTACAGGACCCTCCCGACCAGCCCGACCTCGCCCTCGCCTTCATCGAAAAGAGCGAGCCCCTGCCGTTCAGTTTCGGGTACGGGGTGCTTACCGGGAAAGGCAAATCGAACCTGCTGCTCGCCGTAAGGAAAAAGGGCCGCCCGGTCGGCGGCCCCGCCAACCGCCCTACTCGATCGCGCTCCAGTCAATGACGACGCCGATCGCCGCGGCAAGGTCCTCGATGTCCTTGTCGGAGTGGAAAAGCATGCCGGCGTCCCTGACCACGATTTTACCCTTCTCGCGAACGTAATGCGCCGCATGATGGTGAGCGGCGGCGACGAGCTTTTCGTCCTTCGCTCCCTCCGGCATAAAACCGATCTTTCCATTACATACACAGGCATAGGTTTTATCCGGAGACTCGACCGCCACAGAGAGAGCGGTACCCCGTATCGCGGCGGCAACCGTGGGCGTTGTGACGCGGAACTCGTTGAAGTTTTTCAGGTTTTTCAGTACCGCCCCGATGTATCCCCTGCGCAATTCAAGGCGGCCGTCGTCCTTCCGCAGCTTAAATACCAGTACCGAATCCGGACCCACCTTGATGATATTCCGCCCGTCCACCGCGATGCGGCACCATGATTTAAGGCCGGTTATGACGGTATCGCCGTATTTCACCGTTCCATCGACAGAGGCCGGCTTGCCGTTAACGGACACCTCCCCGTTGAACGAGCTGATCGTGCCGACCGGCGAATCGGCTTCTCCGGCCTTCTGTTTACACCCGGCCGACAGGCACAGCGCGATAATCATCATCGGAACGACACAGACCCATGCATACCGATTCATGACTTCCCCCTTTTCGGTTTTGCTCCATCAATCCAATAAAACATTCAAAGAATACCAGGTGGAAACCGTATTGTAAATTTAAAAAGCTCCGGGGGTACCCGCGCCTTACATGCTTTTTGGAGCTCTGTAGTGCGCCGGTTGCTTCGATTCCACCTATACGGAGTTATCACTACACGGAACATGGAGGTGCACTCCCTTGTTCTATGTATTTAGGAAGAAAATCCGCCTGTATTCATTCCATCGACCGGAAAGCACCCATACACGAAAAGCCTCCAGTTTCAACTCTCCGGAGTCTCTCCAGACTGTTGCGTATATGATACAGTGTTATTAATTACAGACCACAAACAGGGGGGGAAAACACACTACGCCACAACGCCGCTCGTAACCCCTGGAAAATCGAGGGCTTACGGACTGAATAAAAAATTAAGCTGGCACGCCTTATGCTTGATAGTATGGTAGTGGAGGAATTACAATGAAATTCTCGGCACTTGAAATCTTCTTTATATTCTGGCTCTCAGCATTCCTCTGGGTGCTGGTCGAATACTTCTATCAGCGCATCAACAAGCGCGAGAAAAGTCAACTCAATCTCGAATCCCTCGAGAAGGACCGCGGCTGAGGCCCGTTCCGGACTGACCGATTCGACACATTAAAGGAACACCACAACGGGACCATCATCATGTTTTTGAATAAAATTGGCGCCGCATTCTCCAGAATTTCCGGGGATTTCGGCGGAAAAAATAAATCCATCGATACGGGCCAGGGAATCGCCTCGCTCTTTTTTTCCATGCCTTTCTTTTCGCCGGTGAAATATCTTTTTCTCGACGAACAGAAAGGCCTTTCGCCTCTGTCCGGGTCCTATCCCGGCGGCGAACTGGATCACGAAAAGCGCATCCTCTGGTTCACTGACACCATCAACGACCTCAACGGGCCTTCGGTGACGCTGAAGAAACTCGGCTGGATCGCGCACGAAAAAGATCTTAAACTCAACCTGGTCTCCTCACTGCTCGAGGAAGAGTTGACCGACGAGCTTCCGCCCAATTTCGTCAACCTGCCGTTCCTTTGCGCGTTCAAGCTGCCGTATTACGACAAGTACACGCTGAAAATTCCTGCGCTGATTCGCGCGCTCAAGCTCATCCGCAGTTACAAGCCCGACGAGATATTCATCTCGACGCCGGGTCCCATGGGTCTTTTCGGACTCATGGCGGCGAACATCCTGAACGTAAAAAAGATCGGCATCTATCATACCGACTTCTACCTGCAGTCCAAGGCGGTCGTGGGTAACGGTATTATTCCGTATATCCTCGAACGACTGATGATATGGTTCTACAACTCGATGGACGAGATCCATGTGCCCACGCGCGAATACATGGACATTATTGAAGCGCGCGGCTACGATCGCGCCAAAATGAAGATATTCCGCCGCGGCCTCGATTGTGACTTTTTCTCGATGAAAGAGACCGGCAAAACCGTGCTCATGGAGCGCTTCGGCATTCGCGACGGCGTAACGCTTCTCTTTACGGGCAGGATGTCAAAGGATAAAAACCTCGACCTGCTCCTCGAGGCCTACAGAAGACTCGCAGCCAAAAGGAAAAACGTCAACCTGCTCCTGGTCGGCGACGGCCCCTATATCGAGACCATTAAAAAGTCCATGCGCGGCTATGACAGGGTCATTCTTACCGGCAAACTCGAGCAGTCGGTGCTCCCCGAGGTTTACGCCGGTTCCGATATGTTCGTGTTTCCCAGCATCGCCGACACGTTCGGCATGTCGGTCCTCGAGGCGCAGGCCTGCGGACTGCCGGCCGTGGTATCCGAAGCGGGAGGGCCGCAGGAGATAATCATCCGGAACCAGACCGGGCTGGTCGCTTCATCAACCGACGTGGAGGAATGGGTCCGGGCGATCGAATACATCATCGACCTCATGGAAAACGACCTCGAGGCCTACATAGACATGCGGGAAAAATCACGAATGAACGTGCTGGCAAATTACAACTGGAATGCCGTGCTCGCCGGACTGATGGGGATACTGCCCGCCGGGAACGAGCGGGAAATCCATATAGCCTGACGTCAGATTCCGGCAGCTTCATCCTGTAATTCGAGTACGTGCCGAAGGCCCCCGACCAGGGCCTTTCCTCGTTGTTTAAAGCAAACGCTTAAATTATTTTTGTATTGACAATAGTGCCTTCGCTGATAGTACAATAATGGTTTCCCGGACGTACGGCGGCGCTCCATAAATACAGCATTCCGCCATCCGGGGAAGGGATAATCGCCGGTCCGGCGATTACATCGGAAGAGTCAACCGTTTTAGTCGGGCCCATCAGAAGGCGAAAGCTTTCAAATTTGAATGTGAAAGAGTGAGTAATGAAGAGATGCATCTTTTGCGTTATTATTTTATTGTTCAGCCTTGGAATTGCCGGAGCGAGCGAAAAGGTCTTTATCGATAATGCCGAGATTCAGGAATACAAGGGACGCCTCGGGAAATGGACGATGATGAGTTCCGGCGGCACGCTCGTACAGGTCGCCCGGGAATTCGGCACCACCTCCGATGAAGTTTACGTAATCAATGAGAACCCCGCCCGCAAGATGGCCCACGGGACCTATGTCTTCATACCGTTCTCCGAAAGCCATATCGAAAAGCTTTCGGCCAGGGGAGTAACGCGCTCGGCTGTTGAAACCTCCGACGATGAATTTATCTGGCCGATAGAGGATGTCAAAAACATATCGTCAGTCCTGGGGCTTCGCGGCGGACGCTTCCACTCCGGCATGGACATCCCCGCCCAGAGGGGAAAACCGGTAGGCGCGTCGATGGAAGGCCGGGTGATATGCTCGGTTTATCTTGCAGGCTTCGGAAACACCATCGACATCGAACACCGGAACAACTTCATCACAAGATATGCTCACCTTTCGGCCACTTTTGTAAAAAAGGGTGACTTCGTCAAAAAGGGACAGATAGTCGGCCTGGTCGGGAGCACGGGGGTTTCGACCGGTAACCATCTCCACTTCGAGATCCGGTGCAACGACATCCCGCTCGATCCGCTCGACTTTCTCCCGGCCAACGACGGATTGAGGCTGCTCCATACCATTAAAAACTGGAAGTAAGCCGGGCGTCCCGCCGCGCCCGCAGTACCGATGAAGACCATCGATCTTCATATGCATTCCCGCTACAGCGAGGACGGCGACCATTCAGTTGATGAGCTGTTCTCAATCGCCCGTGCGGCGGGCCTCAGTGCGATTTCCATAACCGACCACGATTCGCTCGAGTCAATCGCCGACTGCCCTGACGCATCGCTACGACACGGCGTCGAATATGTGCCGGGCATCGAGGTAACCACGGTTTTCCCCGTTGACGGCTCGCAGCAGCACATTCTGGGCTATTATATCGACGAGACCAGCGAGCGGCTCAACTCGACGCTTGAAACGATTTACGCATCCCGCGTCATTGTCGCCAAAAACCGTATAAAAGCCCTCCATGCGATAGGCTTCGCGCTCGATGAAGACTGGGTATGG
>JBFZEY010000365.1:0-2729 GCA_041306625.1 Spirochaetota bacterium
CAGATAAATTTTAAACCGCGAGCCCGATCCCTCTTCAGATTCCAGGACGATGATTCCGCCGTGTTTTTTCACAATCGAGTATACAATTGCAAGCCCGAGGCCGCTCCCGTTCTGCCTGGTCGAGAAATAAGGATCGAACACGCGCTCGCGCAATACACTCGGTATCCCCACTCCGGAATCCTCCACGGAAATATTGATATAATTCCCGGGGGCCAGCCCCAGTGCATCCACCTTCCCGATGTCCAACCGCCGCGCGCTGAACCTGACCAGGCCGCCGGATGTCATGGCCTGCGCTGAGGTGATGGCGAGGTTCTGTATCACCTGAATCATCTGTCCCCTGTCCGCCATCACAGTACCGAGATTATCGGATAAATCGAATTCACACAGCACGTCCCTTCCGTCCAGACAGACGCCTGCGGCCTCCCGAACAATCGAACCGATATCGACCGGTTCCTTTATCGGCTCACCTCCCCGCGCGAAGGTGAGAATCTGACGGGTGAGATCGCGCGCCTGGGCTATCGCCTTTTCGGCGTTCTCGAGGTAGCGGTACGGTTCCGCTGTTTTATCCGAACGTATTTTCGCAAGTGAAATATTGCCCAGCACGGTGGTCAGTAGGTTGTTGAAATCGTGCGCGATACCGCCTGCCAGCTCGCCTAATGATTCCAGCCTCTGCGCTTTTCTTAGCTCATCCTCGAGCCTTACCCGCCCGGTGATATCGCGAACTACCAGCACCGCCCCGCCAGGCATATCCAGGCGCTCGCGAAGCGCGGTCGCCGAATACTCGACGATTTTCGCGGTGCCGTCTCGCGCGATAAGTCGCGCCCTGCTCAACGTACCGGGGCCTTTGCCCCCTTCCGCTAATTGTCCGAACGGGTCCGGAACGGGCGCATCCGTCAGCTCGTCGATCATTGTAAGTATTTCGACGGCGCTGCTGCCTGCGGCTTCGCTTGAGGACCAGCCCGTAAACGATTCGGCGGCCGGATTGAACAGCACCACGCGCCCCTCGCGGTCGACGGTAATGATGCCGTCGGCGATATCCCGAATCGTGACCGACAGCCTCGCCTTTTCGTCGTGCAGCGCCCGCTCGGCCTCTTTCCGATCGGTGATATCCTCCACGGCGCTGACAAGGCGCACCACGCGCTGCTCATTCTCGTCCCAGTACGGAAACACCGTATCCCTGATCCACCTCAGGCTGCCGTCAGCGGCGAAGACCCTCACTTCCACCGACCCGATATTTCCTTTAAGCAGCTCCGGTATCTCTTTTTTAAAAATGTGGATGTCGTCGGGGTGCACGATTTCGAGCCATAAATCGAACGATCCCAGCCGCTCGAGCGGATAGCCCATGGTTTGAATAAAAGTGCCCGCCGACCACTCCCGCTCGAAAGTACCGTCAGGATTGAGCCGAAGGCTGCTGGCGGCATCGGTGGTTATCTCCGAGAGTATACGGTATCGCTCCTCTGATTTGCGGAGCGATTCGCGGGCGTCGACGATGTCGGTAATATCGGTGAGCACTCCGCGCAGCCCGGCCGCCTGACCTTTGACGCATACCAGGCTGTCGAAAATCCTTACCCAGCGGACAGTACCGTTCTTCGTGACGACACGATACTCCCCCGGTCGGGATTTTCCCGCGAGAGATTCGGTGAAATCATTTTTAACACGGGAGATGTCCCCATCATGAAAAAAGCTCAGATACGGTTTCCCCGCGATCTCATCAGTCGAATAGCCGAGTATGGCCTCAATCGCGCTGCTGATATAGGTCACCATTCCCTGGTGGTCGACCTCGTAGATGACGTCTCTGATATTCTCGACCATCTGGCGGTATTTCCCTTCGCTCGCCTTCAGGCGTGACTCGAGGCAGTGCCGCCGCAGCGCCGTTTCGAGTGACGAGAAAAGGTCCATGTCCCGTATCGGTTTCGTCAAGATGCCGTACGGGTCGGTATCGCGGGCGCTTTTCAGAGTGGCGGGATCAGACTGCGCCGTAAGATATATCACCGGAATCCCGAGACGGCCGTATAACTCCCTGCCGGCCTGGATACCGTCCATTTTACCGGAGAGTGTTATATCCATCAACACGATATCGGGCTTCGTGCTTACGGACATTTCCAGCGATTTCTCTCCGCTCTCGGCGATCCCGGAAACCTCGTATCCGAGCCCGGCGAGACGGCCCGCCAGGTCCGCGGCAATGAGCGCCTCGTCCTCAACAATAAGAATTCGTTTTCTTGGCATGTTTTTCCCTGAAGTATTCAACAGTATAGCATATGCCGTACTTTATTCCCTGTTTTCATCCGTAATTACAGCTTTCGGTAAAATCTGATTCGCACAGAGAATTATTACTCTATGCGCGAGAGGATCCGCTTGAAGGATTTTTTCATCTGACCGGTCCCTCGGAGGGGTGCATGGCGCGCATTGGGGCCGCGATGATGCTCGGAAACACGCCGGAGAACGGGAAAGTTACCATCATAAAAGCAGCCCCCGAGGCATGCGGGTTAAGCGAAAAAATATGCGGCAGATCGAGCGAGGCCGGCGCGGCAAAGAGCGCGCCGTTGGTTGTGATGCACGTACCGTAGCTGAAAAGCGACATCGAGGCTGGAAAAGGGAGAAACGCGTACCCCTGCCAATCTACAGTTTGAACACGTCCCTCAGTTTCAAACCTTCTTCGGCCTTGCCCTCCAGCCTGAGTTTGCCCTGAATCAGCGCCATCTCGATGCGCTTTTTCTCCAGCAGTATCG
>JBFZEY010000366.1:0-15112 GCA_041306625.1 Spirochaetota bacterium
ATCGGCTTCCGTCCTAAGCGGGGGGTTCATCTTTGCCATCGACAGGTGCTCCTCGACCGCCGCGTCGGTGAGCGCGAAATAATGCGGCGCCGTCTCACAGGTCACCTGTACCCCGCGCGATTTCGCCCATCGGATTATCTCGATTGAACCGCCGGACGAAACGTGCGCGATGTGCAGTCTTCCCCTTGTAAGCCTGGCGAGAAGGACGTCGCGCGCGATCATCACCTCCTCGGCCTCGCGGGGGATGCCCTTCAGGCCCAGCAGGGTCGAGGTCACTCCCTCGTTGATGATTCCGTCATCAGAAAGCAGCGTATCCTCCGAATGGGTGATGATGGGAACGTCAAACATGCGCGCATATTCGAGCGCCCGCCGCATGAGGATGGAGCTCAACACGGGCTTTCCGTCGTCGGAGAAGCCGACCGCTCCCCCCTTCACCAGCTCGCCCATCTCGGTGATCTCCTCACCGCGGGCGCCTTTCGTGATGTTTGCGATGGGGAACACGTTAATCGGCCCCTTTTCCGCCTCGAGCTTTATGAAACGAACCAGCGCCTGGTTGTCGATGACCGGCGTTGTGTTGGGCATGGTGCACACCGAGGTGAAGCCGCCCTTGGCGGCCACGATCGAGCCGCCGATAATGGTTTCCTTGTCCTCACTTCCCGGCTCGCGGAAGTGAACGTGCATATCGATGAGCCCCGGAAGCACGACACAGCCCGTGGCATCGATAAGCTCGCAGCCCGGCTCGACCGGAATGTCCAGAGCGATCCTCGATACGATCTCGCCGGTTATATGCACATCCATCATCGAGTCAAGGCCGGACGCCGGATCGATCACCCTGCCGTTTTTGATTATTATCGCCATCGCTACACCTTTTCCATCTCTTCGAGCGGAGTCCCGCCGGCCAGCAGGTAGAAAATCGACATGCGGATCGCCACCCCGTTGGTGACCTGTTCGTTTATAATCGAGTTCGGGCTGTCCGCCACCCGGTGGTCGATCTCGATCCCGCGGTTTATCGGACCGGGATGCATCACGATAATGTCGCCCTTGCACCGCCCGAGGCGGTCCTCGGTGAGCGCGTATTGCTGGTGATACTCGCGCAGGGACGGGAAGAGAGAGCCCTTCTGGCGCTCCCTCTGGATGCGGAGCATGTTTATGACGTCAAGCTCGGGGAGTATTTCGTCAAGATTGTAGGAGATATCGACATCGTAAATTTTAAACTCGTCCGGGACCAGGGTCGGCGGCCCGCAGAGCACAACCCGGGCGCCGAGTCGCTTGAACGCCTCTATGTCCGAGCGTGCCACCCTTGAGTGCTTGACGTCACCGACAATCCCGATGCGAAGCCCCTGGAGCGTCCCCTTCTTTTCGAGGATCGAATAGGTATCAAGCAGTGCCTGGGTCGGGTGGGCATGGAACCCGTCCCCGGCGTTGATCACCGACGCTTCAATATTTTTAGATAAAAAATGCGGCGCCAGCGACGCCGCATGTCTCATCACGATGTAATCGGCCTTCATGGCCTCCATCGTATGCACGGTATCGATAAGCGACTCCCCTTTTACCACGCTCGAGGTCGCAACCGCCACGTTGATCATGTCCGCCGAAAGTCGCTTGGCCGCCAGTTCGAAGCTAATTCGCGTCCTGGTGGATGGTTCGTAAAACAGTGTACAGACTGTTTTGCCCCGAAGAATCGGCACCGTTTTTACCGAGCGCGTAAAGAGATCCTTGAAATAGCGCGCGGACTGACAAATAAGGGATATTTCCTCGGTGGTCAGGGACTGGATATCGAGAAGGTCTTTTCGCTTGAGCCCGTTCATCTTAAAACAATAGGTTATCGGAGGGAGTGACAGACTGTCAACGTAAATAATTAAAAAAATAGCGCATTCGTATTTCCGAAAAATATGGACAAAAACATGCCGTTCTGCACCATTGGGTCGTCGGCAGCGGGGTACGCATGAAACCATATATCGCGTTTTTCGATCTCGATAACACCCTACTCACTGGAAGCAGCGGAAGGTATCTCGTTCGCTACTCGTATAAAAACGGCCTTCTCAGCCACCGCGAGCTTATCTTCGGGATATACTCATCGCTCCTGTACCGGGCGGGACTTGTCGACAGCGGCGCCATCGTGGCCCGCTGGATCATGAAATACCGCGGCTGGCCGGAGAAAAAAATACGGGACTATAGCGCCCGCTTTTTCGATGACGAGCTGGCAGGCCGGTTACGCCGGAAAGCCAGGGAGGCCGTGGAATTTCACCGTGCCAACGGCGGGAAGACGGTCATCCTGTCGGCCTCCACTACCTACATCTGCGAACCCGTCCGTAAACACCTCGGCATGGACGACTGCATCTGCACCGGGCTCGAGACCCATAACGGCGTCCTGACGGGCAAGCTGGCGGGAAAATACTGCTACGGCGCCGAGAAGCTCAGCCGTGTTATCCTCTATTGCGCCTCGACCGCTGTTTCCCTGGAGGACGCTTTCTACTACGCCGATGCAACTGCCGACCTCCCTGTGCTGGAGAAGGTCGGATTTCCCATGTGTGTGACCCCCGCCCGCCGCCTCAAACGGGTCGCCCGGCTGCGTGGATGGCCCGTCCTCAGATGGAAATAGTCATTATTTGCTCACTATTTCCTTTTTCGACCAGATAAAATAGTTATTAAATCGACCTCACCCACCGAAACTAAAGACACAGTGTGACATAACCCGGAGCATCCGTAAAACCATGCACGTAGACAGGCGGTCCCCATGAAGAAGACCATCATGATAATCGGCGGAGGGCTTTTACAAACACCGGCCGTTCAGGCCGCAAAAAAGATGGGCCACCAGGTCATCGTAACCGACTACAACCCCAACGCACTGGGATGAAATACGCCGATATTCCCATCGTCATGTCGACCCGCGATATCGAGGGTTCTGTCCGCGTGGCCAAAACACAGAACGAGATAACCCCCATACATGCGGTCCTCACGGTCGGAACGGACGCTTCGATGACGGTGGCGGCGGTGGCCAATGCACTCGGGCTTCCCGGCATTAAGTTCGACGATGCCGAGGCGTCAACCAACAAGCTCAAGATGCGCATGCGCTTCACCGCCCACAATGTGCCCTGTCCTAATTTCCTTCCCGTCTGGTCGCTCTCGGACGCAAAGAAGGCCTCCAAAATACTTCCGTTCCCGCTCGTGCTCAAACCGACCGACAACATGGGCGCCCGCGGCGTAATGCGCATCGACAACCGAACCCAGATAGCCGACGCCTTCAAATTCGCCAAGGCCGCCTCGCCCAGCGGGGAGCTCATCATCGAGGAATTCATGGACGGGCCCGAGCTTTCAATCGACGCGGTAGTGTACAATGGGGAGATCACGATCACCGGGGTCGCCGACAGAATAATCGAACGGGCCCCATACTTTATCGAAACAGGACATACCATGCCCTCCCAGCTTCCGGATGACGTACAGCAGGCCGCCTGCGAGGTGATGCGAAAAGGGATACTCGCGCTCGGCATCGACAACGGCTGCGCCAAAGGCGACATCAAGCTTACCCGCCACGGACCGATGATCGGCGAACTCGCCGCTCGTCTCTCCGGCGGCTTCATGTCCGCCTATACCTATCCGCTCTCCACCGGTGTCGACCTCATCCGGGCCGCGATCGAGATAGCGCTGGGACAGGAGCCCGGCAATCTCGAGCCGCTGCATCACCGCGTGTCGATCGAGCGTGCAATCATAACGCGCCCCGGAATCGTTCGCCGGGTAAGCGGCATTGAAGACGCTCTTAAGGTCCCGGGTATCGTCGAAATCTTCATCAATGTTAAGCCCGGCGACCGCGTTGTCGAGCCGCGGTCTAATGTTGAAAAATCAGGGCACATTATCGCGGTCGCCGATACGCTCGCCGAAGCCGAGGAGGCGGTGAGGCGCTGTCTCGAAGTTTTATCTATAGAAGTCTTCGAAGAGGCCGAGCTCTCCATCGAGGTTATCCGCGTCGCGGCCCGGGAGCGCTTTAAAAAAGCATGCTATGCATGCAAGACCTGCGACGGAAAAGACTGTCCCACCGGAGTCCCCGGCATGGGCGGCGCCGGCACGGGCGCCTCATTCCGCCGCAACAGCGAGGCCTTCCAGAACTATAAAATAAACACACGCGTAATACACGGAGTCACCCGGCCGGACACCTCGGCCTCGTTTTTCGGGACACCGCTCGCTCTTCCCGTAATGGCCGCCCCGATCACCGGCAGCGTCACCAATATGGGCGGAGCCATGGATGAGCTTGAATATAATCGTGCGGTCGTGCAGGGGTGTATCGAGTCCGGCACAATCGCCTTCGTCGGCGACGGCGCCACCCCCGATAAATACAAGATCGGCATACAGGCGCTTGCAGAGGCCGGAGGTGCCGGCATCCCCATCTTCAAACCAAGGTCCGATAACCGGGAAGTTCTTGTCAGAATCGAAGCCGCCGAACAGGTCAACGCTGTTGCAGTGGGAATGGACATAGACGCCGTCGTTTTCAAGACCATGACGATGAAAAACCAGGCAGTAGGACCCAAGAGCCCTTCCGACCTCAAGGAGCTCATCGGCTCCACCCGTGCCCCTTTCATCCTGAAAGGGATAATGACGGTTCGCGATGCTGCACTCGCGGTCGAAGCGGGCGCCCACGGAATCGTCATCTCCAACCACGGCGGCCGGGTGCTCGATGAAATGGCCGGCACCATGGATGTACTCGAAGAGATCGTGCGCGCGGTGCGCGGACGTATCCGTATTATGGTAGACGGTGGGTTCCGCACCGGCGTGGACGTTCTCAAGGCGCTGGCACTGGGAGCGGACTACGTACTCATCGGCCGCCCGGTGGCGATAGCCGCTGTCGGTATGGGCGCCCGGGGCGTTAGCTTTTATCTGAATTCCCTCAGGCGCGAACTCGAACAGGCGATGATTCTCACCGGTTGCGAACGAATCGCCGATATTTCCGGCGATGTGGTCCGACGTCTCACAGAGCGCAGCCCGGCCGCCGTATAGTCTTGAATACCGTCGCTAGCGATAAAAACGGTTGCGTAACGACCGCCCGCGCGTTATCGTACCGGCATGATTAAACGTCTGATGGCGCTCTGTATTATTGCAGCAATCATTCAGATCACCGACCTGACGGCAGCAGACAGGCTCCAGCCCGCCATGTTTCTCGGCACCTGGCGTCTCCTGTACAAGGGAAACTACGGCTATACCTTCCAGTTCCATAAGAATTACCGTTCGGTCTGCGTCATACACCTTAACACAAGCGCCGTGGTTTTCAAGGGCATCTATTCCATTGAAGACGACAAAACGGTCAGGATCAATATCTACGAGATGAAAAACGACTGCAACGCCCGTATGCCTTCAACGGGCGCCGGGTTTACAAAAACATCCTCAACCTATTTCATCTTCCGCGCCGTTTTCTCCGGTGCCAAAAACGCACCGGTTCTCATACTTTCGCCCTCCAGAACCGTCATAGACGGACGTTCCTCGGAAGGCTATTTCGAACCCGAAATCCGCCTCGGCCGGACCCCATAACCGTACCTTCGAGATCAGCCAGTGTTAAAAATTAAATAAAATATAAATTATTATTGTCCATCCATTGAAATTCTGTTACGCAGTTCCAGGCCGGGCGTTGCCGGCGTATTCATAGCGGCGTGCTATATTCATATACGGCGTCAATCGACATGAAAACCGAGGATATCACTTTTCTGAATGACCGGGGCGTCCGTCTCGAAGGGCGTCTCCATCATCCCGACGGCGCTTCCCGCGGCGGTGTTGTCTTCTGCCACGGACTTTTTTCATCGAAGGACGCGTATAAAATCGTCAACCTGACCGGCGATATCGCCGCGGCCGGATTCACCCTTCTGACCTTCGATTTCTCGTTCGTCTCCGGAATGCCGGACAGCTTTCTGAACTTCTCGATTTATCAGGAAGTCCGCGATCTCGGATCGGCCGCGAGCTTTCTGCTCGGAAGCGGGGTCTCATCCCTGCACCTCATAGGGTCGAGCATGGGCGGTCTGGTCGCGCTGCTGTTTGCCGCCTCGCGGCAGGAATTTCTGCGCTCGCTTACCCTCATAGCCACGCCGGTCGATCTTTCCAGGCTTCTTGGGGCACTATCCGGAAAAATTGATTTTAAGGATCTGCCGAAAGCAGGCACGACCACCATAGACGGCATACCTATTCACAATGAATTCTTCCATGAGGCGCTTTCTCTCGACATGCAGAGCGCGATGCGTTCGGTTGCCGTACCCGCTCTCGTCATCCACGGCGCGCGGGACGCCGTTGTCGACGTAGAAAATGCACGCCACCTCAAAGACTCGCTCATCACCGAAAACAAAGTCATCATCGTCCCCGATGGAGACCATAACCTTACGCGCGAAGAAGATATCAGGATGCTGAAAAGCGTGATTATTCCCTGGATCAGTACGCATGAAAACAACGGCGTCCTGGGCCGGTAACAGGCGGACAAATCGATGCGGACAATATTAAATATAAAAAACAGGCGGCGGGTCAATGGAAGGTTCGTGACGGTGTGCGCGACCATTTCAGTCGACACCACCGACGCCTCCCCGGCGGTGGCGGTTGACGGCGACGGGGTTATTGAGGAGCATAGCCCGATCGAGTCACTGCCGTTTGAGGACAGGATCGCCTGCCTTGCCGATCTCGAAGACGCTCTGATCAACTCGATCGAACGATATCTCTAGGAACACCGCGAAAAGCTCTTCAGTTCAATCAGCCGGCGCGGAACCCGGGAGCGTATGGCCCTCGGGTTGCCGGCGCCGGTCCGTTCAGTTCGACCCCGTGCTTTCACTCACCTCGATGTCCTCGATCTTCGCGACGTCCTCGAACCTGATATCGAGACCCAGAACGCCGACGAGGTTGTCGTTGGCATCGGCGATGGGACCTGAAACCGTTATCATCAGGCTCCCGGTTATCTTCGAAGTGAAGATGTCCGAAACATGGATCTTCCCGGTCTTCAATACGGAGATAAACCAGTCGCGGTCCGAGTAATTTTTATCGATCAGGTTTTTATCGTATTTCGACCTGTCGGTGATCTGCGTTATATGCCTGGTCACCTTGTCTCCGTTTGTATCCACCACGTACGCAAAGGACACGAAGGGATACTCATCGACGAGCTGCTGCAGCAACACCTCCTGTTTTTCACGCTGCATGGACTTGATTTCCGAGTTTTCGAGGAATTTTTCGAGCAGCGAAAAAGCATATTTTTTCTCGCGGAACTTGATCCGGTCGAAATCGGAAATGAAAAAAACGGGCAGGTGCTTGCGCGCGAGTTTCTCGAGTTCCTCGTTCGACATCGAAGTCTCGCGGCCCGCCTCGTACTGCTTCAGAATTTCTTTATGCATGCCGACGACACCGGGATTTTTTTTGTCGATGGAACCCTCGCCGGCGAGGCCCAGGTGACTGTTGAGCCAGCGCGAGATCCCCGCCGTCCCGCTCTTATCGGTGATGGCGATGGCGATCGGCCTTTTTAAAAGCTTCTCGGTGTTGAAGATGTTGTAGATCTCCTCGTTCTTGATGAGTCCGTCGACGTGGATGCCGGCGCGCGTCACGTTAAAATCGGCGCCAACGAACGGGAAGTTTTCGGGGATCCTGAATCCGATCGACTCGAAGTAATGGGCCATATCGGTGATCGCGGTTAAATCGATGCCCTCATCGTCGCCCGTGAGCGAAAGGTACTCGACCACCATCGCCTCCAGCGGAGTATTTCCGGTGCGTTCGCCAAAGCCCAGGAGCGTCGTGTTAACGGTCTCGCATCCGTACATCCATGCATAGGTCGCATTGGTGAATCCGCGGTGAAAGTCGTTGTGACCGTGCCACTCCAGGAGTTCCCCGGGCATGCCGCCCTCGTCGATCATGGCACGGACCATCCTCGGCACCGAGCGCGGAAGCTCCGCCATTGGATAGGTCACACCGTAGCCCATGGTGTCGCACAGGCGTATCTTTATGGGGATCTTTCCCTTCTCCATGATGCGTACGAGCTTCTGCGTGAACGGTATGACGAAGCCGAAAAAGTCGGCCCTGGTGATGTCCTCGAAATGGAGCCGGGGAATGATATTGTTCTCGAGCGCGGTGTAGACGATCTCCAGGTAGTCCTCCATCGCTTCGCGGCGGGTCTTGTTAAGTTTCAGGAAAATATGGTAATCCGATACCGAGGCAAGGATGCCCGTTTCCTCGATGTTCATCTGCTTGACCAGTTCGAAGTCCTTCTTGTTCGCCCGGATCCAGGAAGTGATACGCGGATATTTGTACCCCTTGCTACGGCAACGCTCAACGGCCTCGCGGTCCTTTTGCGTGTAAAGGAAAAACTCTGAATGAGAGATGAGGCCGTTCGGCCCGGCCAGGCGGTGCAGGAAGTCGAAGATTTGCCCGATCTGGTCCACGGTATACGGCGGACGCGCCTGCTGACCGTCCCGGAAGGTGGTGTCGGATATGCGAAACCTCCCGGCCGGAACAAGAGGAATCATCTCGTTTCCGAACGGGATGCGGCATACCTTGTCGTAGGGAAAGATATCCCGGTAGAGGTTGGGCGATGGGGTGTCGTCCAGTTCGTGGTTTTTCATCGCTTTCGCGAATTTAATAATCTCTTTTCTCTCTATCGCCATGGTTCCCTCATTTTCTGAATATGTCCCGGCAAAAACCGGGCCCTAACTGCTGTTAGTTCGCTTTTCAATAGAAGTATATGTCAAACAAAAAAATGAAGCAATTTTGCCGTAATGATGGCGGGATTTTGCTTGATTTTCACCCCGCCGCCGCGCTTATGGGTGAACGGTCAGGAAGGTACGGCGATGCTCGATATTTACATTATGGTTTTCGGGGCCTTTCTTCTGTTTATGGGGGGAATCGAAGTGCTTGCACCGCTTAGAGTGCTTTCGCTCTGGCAGCGCTGGATCGGCCACCGGCTTTTTTTCCTTCACGGTGCCGTGCTGATAGCGACCGGGCTTCCTCTCACCTGCGCCGGCGGCTCGACAACAGGCCGAATAATATTCTCCCTGGGGCTGCTTCTGGTCTTCGCCGGGCCGTTTATTTTAGTGTACGCCGACAGGGTCCGCGCTCTTTTCCTCGCCGCCACTTCGGATATGGATTCGTCCGCGGCACACCGGTTGATTCTTTTTGACGCCGTCCTGCGCATTGTGGCCGGACTGCTTATGATTTACGCTTCTGCGGGCTCTTTCGGTTTTTGAATCAGTTTCGCACCCGCACGCTGTCTCCTAATACGATTTCTCCTTCCACCTCGATACACAGGCGTCTGTTGCTCTTGTTAAGTATGTTGTCGCGCAGCCACCTTGACGCGAGGAAGGCCATCTCGGAGGTAGGCTGGCGCACCGTCGTGAGCAGTGGCACGGCCACGCGCCTGAGGGGGGAATCATCAAACCCCGTAACGGAAACGTCACCGGGCACGCTTACTCCCATGCCCTGGAGGCGGTTGATCAGACCGATAGCCATATAATCGTTGAAACAGAGCACCGCGTCGCAGCCGTGTTCGAGGCAACCGCGCGCCGTGTTTTCGTCCACACCGAAAATAGAGTCCACCGAAAGGTCCATGACATCGAGCTTGCCGGTCTCCCGTATGGCAGTGGTATAGCCGCGGCAGCGATCGGTATTATTCGGGTTACCGGTGTTACCGAGGTAGCCGATCCTGCGATGTCCGCTTTCAATCATGATCCGTGTCAGGGTAAGCATGCTTTTAAAATAGTTGCAGGAAACATAGTTTTCTCCCGGGATCACGCGGCTTATGAACACGTATGGGATCTTCAGTTCAACGAGTTTCCTGCGTTCGCCTTCCCCGACACTGCGGTAGGCGAAAAGAACGCCGTCGACACCGGTGGCCTCTCCTCCGAGCGAATGAAGGAACTCCCCGATGGGCGCGATCTCAACCCGTTTTTTCTCGGCCCTGAAGGCCTCACTGATCGCACCGACGAGCTCGGAGATGTTCAGAAAAGGATTTGCCGAAAGTTCCTCCTCCTCGGGGATCACGACGAGCAGGTCAAGCATCGAGCGGGTTAGGTGACGCTTCCGCGAGCGCGGCCTGAATTCGTGCTGCCCGGCGACCGCGAGAATGCGCTTTCGCGTCTCCGCCGAAACGCCGGGCTCGTTATTGAGCACGCGCGAAACGGAGCTTATCGAAACCCCGCAGCGTTTCGCGATATCCTCCAGACTACGCGCACGGCCCGTCTTTACCGCCATACCGGTCCACTCCCCCATACAGAATCATCCGACAATACTCCTCACTCAGCGTGATCGATCAAGCGACTTTACCGAAGCCTCCCAGAGGCCGGCCAGGTACATCGCGCCCAGTGCCCTGTCGTACAACCCGTAACCGGGGCGCCCCTTCTCACCCCAGATCATCCTGCCGTGGTCCGGGCGGATCGCCCCGTCAAATCCAGCCTCTGCCAGCAGGCGGATCACCCGGTACATGTCCACATCGCCCGCATCGGTGCAGTGCGCCGTCTCGTGAAATTTGTTTTCCCCGGTGCGCCGGATGTTACGCGCGTGAACAAACGGCACCCGGCGCATCCGAACGAAACGTTCCATCGCGCCGGTCAGGTTCATCTGTATATTGGGGCCGAGCGAACCGGTGCAGAATGTAATGCCGTTCGAGGGACTGTCCACGAGGCCTGTCAGGCGCTCGAGCGCCGCCTCGTCGGTGATGATGCGCGGGAGCCCGAAGATCGACCACGGCGGATCGTCGGGATGGATTCCCATGCGCACGCCGCTCTCTTCGGCCACGGGCACCACGCGTTTCAGGAAATACTCCAGATTGCTCCACAGATCCTCGGGACCGAGGCTCGTATAGGCGTCAAGGAGGGAGCGCAGGCCATCCGCCGTATAGCTTGCCGCCCAGCCGGGAAGATCGAGGACTCCCTGGTTCAGATCGATCGCGGCAATCGCGTCGTGGTCATACGAGAGCGCCGTCGAGCCGTCGGCAAGCGTAAACGAAAGGTCTGAGCGCATCCAGTCGAACACCGGCATAAAGTTATAGCACAGGATGGGAATCCCGAGCGAGCCCATGTTCCGGATGCTTCGACAGTAGTTTTCGATATAACAATCCCTTGAAGGCAGGCCCAGCTTTATATCCTCGTGGACCGGGATGCTCTCAATAACCGCAAGCTCCAGCCCCGCGGCCTGGACCGATTTTTTCAGCGCCGCTATTTTTTCAAGCGGCCATTCGTCACCGACCGGCACGTCGTACAGCGCCGATACGATTCCCTTTACGGCCGGTATCTGGCGAATGTATCGCAGGGAGATTGGATCATCCTTCCCGTACCACCTGAAGGTCATTATCATCTGAATTCCTCCTACACGCCGGAATACGCCGAGAAGCCGCCGTCCACGGGGATGACCGTGCCGGTGACGAAACCCGACGAGCGCCCGTCGACCAGCCAGAGGAGCGTGCCAAGCAGCTCTTCGGGTATCCCGAAGCGGCCCATGGGTGTGTGGGCCAGTATCTTCCCGGCACGGGGCGTGGGCGCGCCGTCGGGCTGCACCAGGAGGCCGCGGTTCTGTTCGGTCAGGAAAAAGCCGGGGGCCATTGCGTTCACCCTGACATTAACCTTCGCCAGATATACGGCCAGCCACTGCGTGAAATTGCTCACCGCGGCCTTTGCCGCGCTGTACGCCGGAATCCTGGTGAGCGGCCGCAGCGCGTTCATTGAAGAAACATTTATCACCGTACCGCCGCGGTCTATCATGTCGCGGGCGAATTCCTGCGTTGCCAGGAGCGTGCCGATGAAATTGAGCCCAAAGACGAACTCGACGCTCTTGCGGTCCAGATCGAAGAAGGATCGCCCGCCATCCCCGCCGGATAGCGGATCACCGGGCTCAAGCCAGTCATGCGTCGTCGTCCCCTTCGGGTGGTTCCCCCCCGCGCCGTTGATGAGTATGTCGCACTTTCCCAGCCCCGAACACACCCTTTCCCTCGCCGCACCGAGGCTTTCCGCATCCAGGACATCGGCGGATACACCGATCGCCATACCGCCGGCCTCGTTGATTTTACGCGCATGCTCCACGGCCGATTCCATATTCAAATCGAGGATTGCCACGCGCGCACCGCAGGCGGCAAGGGCCTCGGCGAACACGCCGCAGAGTACGCCCGCTCCGCCGGTAATAACGGCGACCTTATCGGTGAGATCGACACGAAAGGGTATGTCCATTTTAATTACTCCTTGCTGTCATTAGAGGTTAAAGGCGGAATGCCGCTCCATCCGTGCCATCAGCGAGCTTTCTTCCATTCGACCTATATTCGCGGGCGTACAATCCGTCAATACTTACCATACAGTGGCCCGAGGGCGGCGCAGGCCCGGAAGTCCGCTCCCTCCGTGTCGGCAGTGCCGAACATGTCCCACGCGGACGGCCGAAAGAGCGCCTCCCCGGGCACGTTGTGCATGGCCACCGGGATGCGCAGTATCGATGCCAGGCTTATCATATCGGCCCCTGCGTGTCCGTAACACAGTGCGCAGTGATTCGCCCCCCAGGCGCGCATCACCGAGTAGACGCTCCCAAAAACGCCCTTCCCGGTCAGTCGCGGGACGAAGAAGGTCCTTGGCCAGGTGGGGTCGGTCCTTCCGACGATTTCCGCAAGCACCTCCGACGGCAGGTCGATCGTGAAGCCTTCGGCTATCTGCAACACGGGGCCGAGCCCCTTGACAATATTCAGCCGTGTCATGGTCATCGGCATCCCCCCCGGGGTGCGGTAGGCCGAAGAAAAGCCGCCTCCCCTGAAGGTGACAAGCTTGGCGGGACCCCATTCGGTCGCCCGCAGGCAGCGCCCTGCCTCGTCGGGTGAAATCTCCCAGAATGGCTTGATCGCCGGTGCTCCGTCTTTCACCTGGCCGCCCGCTCCGTCCAGCGCCGCGGCACCGGAATTCGTAAGATAGATGAAACCATCCGCGAGCGAACCTTCCGGACTCATCCCGCTCACACGCTCGATAGCCTCGGGACTCCAATAGGTCCGCACGTCGGCGAATAGCTGCGCCGTCCCGGTAAGCAGGTTTCCGAAGAGCATACCGGCGGCGTTCAGCGCGTCGTTTTCGGTAGCGAGTATGTACGGGGCGCGAATACCGTTCCAGTCGAAGGACGAGTTCAGCATCGCCTCCATAAAATCCCCTGTAGGAAAATGGTCCGTCCACTGCCGCTGGCCCTGGAAGCCCGCCGCGAGTGCGTTGTGGCCCTCCGATTCCTCGATGTGTCCCATCTCGGCGAGCTTTGGATTACCGGCCATCAGGTCGCGCGCCACCAGGGCCATTTTTACCGACACCTCCCAGTCGCCGTTCAACTGCCGCCTGTTTCGACGAATCCCGACCGGATTCGGGTCGGCCGTCTCGGCGCAGTTGGCGCGCACCCATTCCATCGCCTTTTCGAATTCCTCCGCGTCGTAGATGCCGCGCTCAAGGCGACGCACGAATTCGGACATGTCGACATATTCGGTCCGCATTCCCAGATACGCGCGAAAGAAATCATGGTCCACCATCGAACCGGCGATTCCCATCGAGACCCCGCCCATCGAGAGGTACGAGCTTCCCCGCATGGCGGCGACGGCGATCGCCGCGCGCGCAAAACGAAGGATCTGCTCGCGCACGTCCCCTGGAATCGAAAAATCGTTCTCGTCCTGCACGTCGCGGCCGTAAATCTTAAACACGGGCAGACCCATCTGGACCCCTGCGGCGGACGCGCCGGCAAGGTATACCGCCCCGGGCTTTTTCGTCCCGTTGAATCCCCATATGGCCCGCGGCATCCACGGATCCAGCTCGATGATCTCAGCGGCGTAGCACCAGCATCGCGTCACGTCGATCACCGCGCCGACACCCTCCTTGCGGAACAGCTCGGAACAGCGCGCGGCCTCCGCCGCGCCGCCCGTCGTGAAATCGGGCACCACGCACCCGACCGGGAGGCCGCACGCGTGCCTGAGGCCGCCGGTTATGAGTTCGGCCGCCGAAAGCGCCATCGTCATGATCGGCTCCTCGAGCGATTCCCGCACGCCGTTTCGACGCCCGTCGATGACCGGGCGTACGCCGATCTTTGGCAGTCCGCCGCATTGCCTGTTTTCCGGCGCGTGAACCCGCATTACAGCTCCTCCAGCGCTTTTCGCAGAAATGCGGCGCTTCGCTGAACGGCGACATCCGGATCGGCCGTGTACTGAAAGCCGAGCTCCACGGCCAGAAATCCCGTATACCCGGAGGCCTTGAGTGCGCGCAGGAAAATATCGTAGTGCATCCTGCCGTCACCGGGCACCATGTGGTCGTCGGTGACGCCGTTGTTGTCGTCGATGTGGTAATGGCAGGGTATTCCCGAAATTTTTGAAACGACATCGGAAAGCGCCTCGGCGTTGACAAAACAATGCCCGGTGTCCACGCAGAGTCCCATTGGACGGCCGAGCTCGCGGATTGCGCGCATCCCGTCATCCAGTGTGATGACGAGGTCCGTCTCGTGGCGGTTTCCGGGTTCGAGGAAGAGCGAGAGCGGCATCCCGGCCGTGTGCTCGGAGAGCGCGCGCATGCTTTCGAGCATGGCGCCCCACGCCGCGTCCCGCCCCTGGCCGTACAGGCTGTATCCGGGACACACGCTCACCGAGGGGGCGCCGAGCCCCGCCGCTGCGTCGATGCTCCGCTTCATGTAGCCCACGCTCGCGCGGCGCATATCCTCATCTGGTGCTGCGATATTGACAGGGTAGCGGAACTGGGCCGGAATAAAATTCGATATGGATATTCCCAGGTCGTCCATCAGTCGCCGGAGTCCGGCAATCCGGACGGCACTCATGTCCTCGCAGTAAGCGTGGGGCCGTCCTCCCCACAGTTCGACGCCCTCGTAACCGAACGAGGCCGTGCGCCGTATCGCATCATCCAGCGAATAGCGGTAATACACGAACGTCGAAGCGCTGAGTTTCATGGGTCGGTCTCCTTCATTACCAGTCCTTCTCCATCTTCCATGAACGACAGGGCGGTTCGTCGAAAATAGTTCCGTCTCCGACGGCAAGATACGGGTACGCAAAGGCCGCCGCGTCCGCCCTGAGAGACTCCGGCGGTTCGTCGCCTTCATACGGGGCGACCATCAAACGGAATCGCTGTGTCTTCCCGTTGTACGATGGCGCATAAGGAGCGATATGGTCGGATGC
>JBFZEY010000367.1:0-4721 GCA_041306625.1 Spirochaetota bacterium
ATCCTTCTTCCTGAAAACGGTGAATCCCCGGTTGCCGTTCTCCAGGAGCCCGGCGCTGACGAAGTGCTCGAGGGGCTTTTTAAAAATCGCAGCCAGGTGGACGAGAGTGTTCAGCGAAGGCATGATGAGATCATTCTCGATCTGTGAGACCGCTCCCGGGGTCATGCCCAGGCGCGCGGCGAGATCGGCCTGGGTGATGGTTGCCGCTTTTCGCAGCTCCTTTACCTTGGTGCCGATTTTGAAAATATCGCCCTCGGCGGTCTCTTCGAAGCTGATCTCCCTGTCGATGATACGGAAAGCGTGAGGCGTGCTGATGTTCGTCGAGGGGCGGTCCTCGAGCTTGTGGATCTTGAGCGCGTAATAATCGGAGCTGGTGTTGTAGACCGAAAGTACGATCTGGGTGATGTGCGTGAGACCGGCGATGAATTCCTTGGAATGGGCCTCCTGCTCGAGGATCCAGTAGGCGATCGTGTTCATCTCGTAGAGCTTGGGGCAGGTGAAGGCGAAGAAATCGAGCACGGAGCGCTCGTCCCGCCAGAGCTCGTTCATGCCGGTGAGGCTGTCGAAGATGTAAAACGACCCGTCGCGGTGCTCCTTCTGGACGTCGTTCAGGGTGGCGATGAAGGAGTTGATGTCACGGGGGTCCTGTATCCGGATGACGCGCGAGAGGTCGTAGTCTTCCTCGTTGTGGTAAAAATCGAGAAAGACCGGGTCGCCGTTGCCCTTGCCGTTGGTGAAGGCGTCGATGAGAATGAAGTTGAAGTTCTTGAAAATGTCGTCGAAGCGCTTGCAGATGGTGTGCGGCGAGTAATTGAAGTTGATGTAGATGATGGAGTTCTGAAAATCGTTCGATTTGGTGAAGAAGCTTTTTATAAAGTACTCGACCGGAACCGCATTGGCGATCTGCCAGACCACGTTGTCGCCGAGTTTGATGCCGCTTATCAACCTGTCAAGATGCTTTATTCCCGTGCTGATCATGGTATCCTGCCGGACGTTCGATTGTGTCTCGTGTTTAAAGTAGCACCGGGCCTCCATCGCGTCAAGGGCGATACGGATAAATTGTCTTCGGTGCGCCGGGAGGAACGGGGAAAGTATTTACGATCAAAAAAAGTGTTTACCCTTACGGCGATGTGTGTGGATTATCCTCCCGTGAGTACATTGATTCGAAATACGGGGCGCCTGCACCTCCGGAAGCGGCGGGAAGGCACCGCGGAATGATTCCGGTCAGGATTACCGTGCTGCCCGGCGCGTCGATACCGGCCTATCAGACGATCGGTGCCGCCGGTGCCGACGTGTTCGCCAGCGTTGACGAACCGGTTGCGATCGCCCCGGGCGCCGTTGCCCTGATCCCGACCGGCATCGCCATTCAGATACCGGAGGGCTACGAGGCGCAGATACGCCCGCGCAGCGGCCTGGCGCTTCGCCACGGCGTCACCTGCCTCAATACGCCCGGGACGATCGATTCGGACTACCGCGGCGAAGTGAAGGTGATCCTGGCGAACCTGGGAGGCGAACCCTTCACGGTCGAGCGCGGCATGCGGATAGCGCAGATGGTTTTCGCGCGGGTGTACCGGGCGGATTTTATAGCGGTGGACTCGCTTGCACGTACGGAAAGAAACGACGGAGGATTCGGTCACAGCGGAATATGAAACAGGTCAAAGATCAGTGCGTAAAAATAATGCCCCTTGGCGGGCTCGACGCCATAGGGAAAAACATGACGGTCTTCGAATACGGGGAGGACATCATTGTCGTCGACTGCGGCATCATGTTCCCGACCGAGGAGACTCCGGGGATCGACTTCATCATCCCCGATTTTTCGTATATCGTTAAAAACCGTCACCGTATAAAGGGCATAATCATAACCCACGGACACGAGGACCATATCGGCGCCATCCCTTTTTTATTAAAGGAGGTCTCGGCGCCCGTCTTCGCCATGCGACTTACGCTGGGGCTGATACAGAGCAGGCTGGAGGAGCGGCCGCCCCGGCAGAAACCGACCTTTATAGAGGTGACGTCCGGCAGCAAAATTCAGGTGGGCGCCTTCCTGGTGGAGTTTATCCGGGTCAACCATTCAATCATCGACGGCGCGGGCATCGCGATCGGCACGCCGGTGGGCACCATCATCCATTCCGGGGACTTCAAGATCGACTATTCTCCGGTGGACGGCATGGTTACCGACATATACAAGTTTGCGGAATACGGAGAGAAAGGGGTGCTGCTGCTCATGTCGGACAGCACCAATGCGCTTCGCAAGGGGTACACGCGCTCGGAGAGCATCTTAAGCGAGAGGCTTTTCGAGATTTTCTCCTCGGTCAGGGGCCGCATCATCGTGGCGACTTTCGCCTCGAACATACACCGCATACAGCAGGTGCTGGATGCCGCCCAGAAGTACAACAAACGGGTCGTCATCAGCGGGATCACGATGTTGAAAAACGTGGAGATAGCGCGCAGCCTGGGCTACCTCGAGTACCACGACGACCTGATCGTTGAAGTGGCGGAGGCGAACTCGCTGCCGGCGAAAAAGCTCGTGATCATCTGCACGGGGTCGCAGGGCGAGCCGATGTCGGCTCTCTCGAGGATGGCGTCCAACACGCACCGTCACTTCGCCGCGGGGCCGGGCGACACGGTCATCATCACCGCGTCGGTCATTCCCGGAAACGAACGGATGGTGTATTCGGTGATAAACTCGCTCATGAGGATGGGCGCAGAGGTCTTTTACGAGCAGGACGAGGACCTGCACGTGTCGGGGCACGCCTCGCAGGAGGAGCTGAAGCTCATGATCTCGCTCACCAAACCGAAGTTCTTCATGCCGATCCACGGTGAATACCGGCACCTTCGCGCGCACGTGCGTATTGCGGAATCGCTGGGAATCAAATCGTCAAGATGCATTATCGCCGGCAACGGCGACATCCTGGAGCTCTCGAAAAAGTCATTCGAGAAGACGGGCGAGCTTCACCTCAACCAGATATACGTGGACGGCCAGGACATCGAGGACGTGGGAAACGGCGTTATACACGACCGTAAGTCCATGTCCGCCGAGGGGATCGTGCTGGTGACGGTGGTGACGGCAGAGGGAATGCTCGTCCGTCCGCCGGAGATAGTGGCGAAGGGGTTTGTGGCGGGCAAGAACATCAAGCTTATCGACGCCATCCGCGCCGACGTGCAGGCGCAGACGCACCGGATGCTTGCCGATGGTGCGCAGGAGAAGGAGATCACGGTGTTTTTAAGGAAGCACCTTAAAAACTCCATTTTCCGCCTTACCAGGCGCAATCCCCTCATAGAAGTACAGGTAATGGACATATAGCGCGCTCCCGGGAGCGCGTACGACCGGCGTCGACCGCGCGTTCCGGCGTCCGTTTGATCAGCGTGCCGCCCGGTACGCGGTGAACATCATGTCCATTTTCGCCTTTTCCCGCTATTGCCCGGGCCCCGTTTCCTCCTCAATCCCGGGTCCTAAACTGCCGATACTATACCAGGGCTCGACATACGAAGGGGGCATGGTGCGCCCTCGTGCGGTTTCTTTGCGCAATCTTCATTTGAATACTATCGGAGGCGGTGCGTGTCCAGCGATCGACGTTTTCAGGAGATCACCGGCGTATTTATTTTTCTGTTTTCGCTGATGCTCCTGCTCGCGCTTGCGAGTTTTTCGATCGACGATTACCGTCTGCTCTCCGAGAGCAGGCCGGTGGGCAACCTGATGGGCCCGTTCGGGGCGTGGATCGCGAATTTCCTCCATATATCTTTCGGAATCTCTTCTTATATAGTGGTTGCGATCATCGTGCTCGCAGGATGGCACGTCGTTAAAAGCGGGAATATTGTGGGGTCGATGGAGCGCATCTTCGCGCTCTCATTCCTGCTGGTGAGTTTTGCCGCGCTCTGCGCGCTCTTCGGACACGGCGCAATGCCCCAGCGTGCGGGCGGATATGTGGGGATGTATCTCGTGCAGTTCTTATCTCACTTCATGGGAAATGTCGGCGGCGCGCTGGTGGTGGTGGTGCTCAATCTCGCGGCGCTTCTGATGCTCGGCGTGTTCTCGCTTTCGTCGCTTTTCATCGCCTACCCGGGCGGAAAACTCCAGGCGGCGGTGCGCGGGGCCTTCGTCATGCTGCAGCGCCGCCGGGACCCGGATTCCGCGCCGCTTACCCGCATCGACGAGGAGATGAGGAAGAACGTAAAGCGGGCGGCGAAACCGCCATGGGTGGTCAAACGCCGGGTGCGCGTGCACCATGGAAAGGTGGTGCCCGATGGGGAGGATTCGCCTCGGCGGGGAATAGGGCTTCTGGAATTCATCGCGCCCCCGGCCGGCGAAGAGCTCCGGACGGCGGAAGGGTGCCAGACGTATTATGATGATGATGGAAGGGGCGTCGATACCGCCCGCGATGCCGGCATCGTGGAGATGCGGCGGTCGCCCGATATGACCGGATGGCGTGATACCCGGGTATCGGAAGCGGAATCCCGTGATGCAACGCCGTACTCCGCGGAATCGGTTGAGTCCCGCGTAATCGATGAAGAGGAGCCCATGGAGTCCATGGAAACGGGCGATCCTGAATACAGCGGGAAGCCCGTCGAGGAGCAGATCGCGACCAACCGGATTCGCTTCAGCGCATCGTCCGATGATGAGGCGATCCCCGAAGCGATATCGGTGGACGATGAAGATGCCGCACCGGCGGCCGCGCCCGTTAGTTCCGGGAACACCGAACGGCGCGAAGCCGAAGGCGCGG
>JBFZEY010000368.1:0-2695 GCA_041306625.1 Spirochaetota bacterium
CATGCCGGTCGACCGGGTGTTCTCGATGCAGGGCTTCGGCACCGTGGCGGCGGGAACGATTCTTTCGGGAGGGATCGCGGTGGGCGACCATGTCGAAATTTTTCCCCAGGGCATCGTGGCAAAGGCTCGCGGCATCCAGGTGCACAGCCGCGGCGCCGGCTCGTCGGCCGTGGGAATCAGGACCGCGGTCAATCTGCAGGGTATCGAAAAGCAACAACTTTCCCGCGGACAGTTCCTCGGCGCTCCGGGGTCGCTCGTCACCACGCGCAGGATCGATGCGCGGCTTTCCATTCTTTCCGGGCAGGGATGCGCCCTGAAAAACAGGACCCGGCTGCGGTTGCACATATCGGCCAGCGACGTGACCTGCCGCCTGGTGCTTCAGGACCGGGAGACGATCGTTCCCGGAGACTCGGCGCCCGTCCAGTTCGTGCTCGACGAGCCAATCGTCGCGCTTGCCGGGGACCGGTATATCATCCGTACCCTCACCCCCATCGCGACCGTCGGCGGCGGGACCGTGCTCGACGCGTCTGCCGTCCGTCACAAACGGTTCGACGAAAACGCGATGTCCGGTCTGGCGCGCCTCGAAGGCGATGTCTGCGATATCGTGGAACAGATGCTGATCAAATCCCGGTTCTCGGCGCTTGCCGCGCCGGAAATCGCCCGGCAGACGGGCAAGTTTTCCGACGGCGTCGCCGAAGCGCTCGACAGGCTTTGCGCGGAGGGAAAAGCCGTTGCCCTTTCGCGCCCAGCTGCCGCCGGGGGCGCGCCCGCCCATTACATCCATGTCGCGGCCCTCGACGAACTTGCGGGGCGGATCATGAATATTGTCCGGTCGTACTTCAGGGAGAATCCGCACAAGGCGGCCATGCCGGCAGCCGATCTGCAGTCCCGGTGCGCACAGTATTCGGGAAGGGAGGTATTTGACGGGGCTTGCGCACTTCTTGCGCGGCGCGGCGACATTGCTGTCGACGGCGCCAGGATCACGCTGGCGGGTCATGCGGCGCAGATGTCGCCCCAGGAACTCGCTCTGGCAGACCGGCTCCTCCAGGTATATGCGAAAACCGGTTTTTCTCCGGACCCCGAGGAAAAGGTCAGGCAGGATCTCGGCGCGGCACGGCCGCTGTTCAAGAAAATATTCGGCAGCCTGATCGAACAAAAAAAGCTCGTCAGGATCAACGAGGAGATGACCTTTACAACGGATACTATCAAGAAATTTCTCGATACGATCGAACCGTTCGAAAACGATCCGAACGGCGTCAGGCTGATATACCTGCGCGATACGCTCTGCGCATCGCGCAAATTCGTCAAAACGCTGCTTTTGCACTTTGCGCCGCATCTGCATAAAAAGCGGGGCGGCGAGGAATGATTGATAAAAACATACCGGTTACGGGAGGGTATTGGTCCCGGTGGGTCTCCTGGTCTTCAAAACCAGCGTGGGGTCTGGATAAGGCCCCTGGTAGGTTCGACTCCTACACCCTCCCGCCATTTTTGCTGGTGGTCGTTTACGCAGTGAATAGGGATATGAATATGAGACACAAAAACAACCTTTTCCGGCGCTGATCCGGGGCATGGCGGCCCGCAAGAGCCGCTTTTTCCGCTTCGCATCAGTCACCTGGCTATTATGGTATTACGCATCACCTTCCGCATGCCCTTTTCGCCAATGCCGCGTTCGCGGCCTCGCCGTCTTTGTCCGGTATCCGCCGGTAACCTTTCCGTCAGCCGGATTGTCCCCTATTGCAGGATTCTGCCCTTTCGACGCCCATCGTCCGCGCGCACCCGTTTTTCCATGCTTTTAAAAAAGGAATTTACCCATGCCTGTCATTGACCTTGAAAAAAGAAAAAAAATCATGCAGCGCTCCATGAAACTCGGCCACTGCATCTGCGATCCCAGGAGGCCGTGTCCCTGCGACGTATTCAAAAACCAGGGGCTCTGCCCGTGCGCGGGAGAACGGCCCGATCCGGTCGATCAATCCAAAGTCAAGCTCACCGAAATGGTACACAACGCCGGCTGCGCCTCGAAAATAGCGGCTGCCGACCTTGAGCGGTTTCTTTCGCGGCTGCCCGCCATCGACGACCCGGCCATCATCTCGGGTCTTCCCGCGGGAGACGACGCGGCGATCTACCGGATAAGCGATTCAGTCACGCTCGTGCAGACCGTCGATGTCTTTACCCCGTGCGTTGACGACCCGTATACGTTCGGAAAAATCTGCGCCGCGAACTGCCTTTCCGACATCTACGCCATGGGCGGCTCGCCGCGCACCGCGCTCAGCGTTCTGGCCTTTCCCTCCGAAACGCTTGACGGGCAGATCATGCACCTGATGATGAAGGGCGCGGTCGAGGTCCTTAACGAAGCGCACTGCTCGCTCATCGGCGGTCATAGCATAAAGGACGCCGAGATCAAGCTCGGGTTCGCCATCACCGGGCTGATCGATCCGGCAAAGGCGACCGCGCTGGAAACCGCGATGCCCGGGGATACCCTCGTACTCACAAAACCGCTCGGCGTGGGCGTGCTCAACTTCGCCCGGCAGATCGGTAAAATCCATATGGCCGGACTGCTGGCCGCCGAAAAATCCATGATGACCCTGAACAATAGCGCCGCCGACGCCATGAACGAAATCAGCGTCTCGGCTTGCACCGACATCACCGGATTCGGGCTGTTCGGGCACCTTGTCCGCATGGCGCGCCACTCGAAAGT
>JBFZEY010000369.1:0-4011 GCA_041306625.1 Spirochaetota bacterium
AATGCCGAGTGAGCGTTTTTCGATCGTGGTTTCCGCGCCGTCCGGTGCCGGAAAAACGACCATTATAAAAAGCCTGGTCGCCGTTGACGACCGTTTCGAATTCTCCATCTCCACAACCACCCGGGCGCCACGGAAGAACGAAAAATCCGCACGAAGCTACTATTTCGTCGGAATCGATGAGTTCCATAAAATGGTGCGCCGGGGCGAGTTTATCGAATGGGCGGAGGTCCATCAAAACTACTACGGAACCGCCAAAAAAGAGGTTGACAGGATAAAATCGACTGGAAGAATCCCCATATTCGACGTCGATGTACAGGGCGCCCGTCAGCTTAAAGGCAGAATCGACGACGCCGTCTTTATCTTCATCGCGCCACCTTCCGTGGACTCGCTGCGGGAAAGGCTGGTGAAACGAGATACCGAATCCACCGAGCAGATTGAGCTGCGGCTGAGTAATGCAATAAAGGAGTTGCAGGATTACGTATTGTACGATTACGTAATAATCAACGATTCGGTGGAGTCCTCGGTGGGAAGCATGAGGAGCATCGTCGGCGCCGAGATGTGCAGGATGCACAGAGTTAAATCGAGACTTTTACGACCCGGAGGGACGGATAGTGATAATTCCGCTGAACAAGCTGATCGCATTTAACGAGAACAGGTATATTTTTACAAGGGCCGCCATGAAGTATGTGGACAGAATCGGCAATATCGAAGGGTATCCTGAAAAAGACCACAACTGGAAAGTGGTCCCCAACATACTGAACATGATCTTCGACGACAAGCTGAAGTTCGAAGTTAAAGAAGGACGGGAAACAGACGATTAAGGCCGCGAGTGTCCTCCGTTTATGATAGAGTCCACGTTCATTATATAAGCGAGGTTTCCGCCCATTAAAGCCGCTGTATTAGTGGGGCCCACGGCGTCCGGGAAGACGGATCTTGCCCTGGGGCTTGCCGGCGATATCTTTGAAATCATCTCCGCCGATTCGGTGCAGGTGTACCGTCGTCTCGACATCGGAAGCGGTAAGCCCTCCCGGGCGCAAAGGGAGGCCGTACGGCACCATCTCATCGATATCGTCGATCCGGACCGAAAGTTCACCGCGGGGGACTTCTGCCGGGAGGCGCAGCTTGCCGCGCAGGACATCGAAGGGAGGGGTAAAGTTCCGCTATTCGTGGGGGGCACGGGCTTATATATCGATTCGTTTTTCGGCGGTCTTTCGGGCATTCCGCCGGTGGATCCGCTGGTGAACGCGGCGGTAAAAGACGAACTCGAACGGCGCGGCCCGGCGGACCTGTATGCGGAGCTTGGGCGTGTCGATCCGGCCTTCGCCCTGCGCATTCATCCGAACGATCGGCAGAGGATCGCGCGCGGACTGGAGGTGTACAGGAGTACGGGAAGGCCCCTGAGCGATTATTTCGGCGAGAAGAGGGGCGCCGTTTCGGAGGAGACGGTTTTTATCGGCCTCAATCCGTCACGTGAGGATCTTCGCGGCCGCATCGAACGCAGGTTCGACAGGATGATGGATGAGGGTTTTCTTGATGAGGTGCGCTCGCTGCGCGAAAGCGGTTACGGGCCGGAACTCGGCTCGATGCGGTCCATCGGTTATCGCGAGCTAAATCTGCACCTGGACGGGAAGCTTTCGCTTGCGGAGGCGGTCCAGGCCGCCAAACTCGAAACGAAGCATTATGCGAAACGGCAGATGACATGGCTCAGGCGAAACGGAAGGATAACCTGGTTCGAGGATTTTCGGGTTGAAAAGATAGAAAAACTGCTGTATACTTGTTGGGTGAGCTGACCGTGCCGGATCGGCGCGCCGGCGAGGTAGAATACGCCGATAGTGGCAATAAACAGAAGGTAGGTGCAATGGGAAATCAGGCTAAAAATCTTCAGGACAGTTTTTTGAACGTCGCGCGAAAAGAAAAAGTGGAGATTACGATTTATCTCATGAATGGCGTCCCGATTAAGGGTAGAGTGCTCAGCTTTGACAATTTTACCATTCTGGTTGAAGTCGATAAAAAGCATAACATGATCTACAAACATGCGGTGTCCACCATCGTTCCGATAAAACCGCTTCAGTATCGTGATGATGAGGCCTAAGAGTTCTTTGAACCAAATACCATGAAAATATCAGGACGGAAAGTATTCACGCTTATTGTGCTGTCTGCCGCGGTATATCTGTATTGTGCGTGCGTATTCAGGATCGGTTCCGGTGAATTTGCGCTGGTGCGCGACCGTGAATCCGGCGAGCGCCTTGTTCTGGGTCCGGGCTTTGATTTTGTATGGCAGGGTGTCGTACCGCGTCGTCTTGAAGTCGCGCGATACGCGCTGAGGGTCTCGGAGTTCATCGAGGCGCGCGTGGCCATCCCGCCGCTCGGAGAGCTCGAAAGCGATCATTACGCAATCAGGGTGCCGGTTAATGCCGTGTATGAGATCGTTCCCGGGAGCTTCAGGGCCGTTTCATCCCCGGCCGGACGCGAGGGGCATCCGGGCTCGATCTTTATGAAAGGTTTTGTCGAAAAAGCATTTGCGGCGAGTCTCGGGACCTATCTGGCCCAGGGGTACGACCGTAATGCTGTTATGCGCGACCGCGAGCGTATCGCCGCGGAAGCCGCGGAGCTGGTGAAAAGCCGTGCGGCAAAAACGGGCATTTCGGTGATCGGTCTGGAGCTTTCGGGTCCCATGGTGCTTCCGGAGCAGAGGACCTATCTGCAGGGACTGGCATTTCTCGACGACCTGCGTGAGATTGAGCATAATAATAAAAAAGAGCTACTTGTACTCCAGAGCCAGCTGGAAAGGGAAAAGCGGCGGAAAAAGGAATATCTCGAGAAACTTTCTGACGTGTCCAAACTGGTGAAATCCAATCCGGACCTTTTAAAGTATATTTATATTGACAGATTGGGCGACGACGTAAAAGTGATACTGACGCCGGAAAAATCGGGCATGCCCCTTGGACTTTCGCTTGATGAAGAAAAGACGGTGGGAAAGAGGAAGGGCGAGATCGACAATCTGAGGTAGGCCGTTCTTCGGTGATGTCATATTTAATTAAAGGAGATGCGTATGCCGTGCGGTAGAAAAAAGAAGAGGGCGAAGATCGCTAACCACAAAAGGAAAAAACGCCGCAGACAGAATCGTCACAAGAAGAAATAGGCGGTTTCCGTAAGAACAACCGAAAAGCAGGGGGGATTGGTTTTTATTCGAAGCCAGTCTCCTTTGTTTATCAAACGGGGAATACCGGCACACAATGAGAAAGAGCCTTTCCCAGGGAAGAAAACCCGGCGGTGAAGGTAATAAAGCCTCCTGGAAGCGAAGACCCTCGGAGATCCGGGGGTACCAGGCGGCGCTGTATACTACCACGGACGGGGGTGATTACCTTCGGGTCGATTACAACCTTAAAGACAGGAAAATTCGTATCTACATAGAAGACGCGGAGGAAGGGGGAAATCCCTATTATGCCGTCTTTACCGGTGGGCGGGTCAGCGCCCAGCGGAATGTCACCACCGGAAGGGCCCACCAGGTAGTAGAGAAACTCAAACTGCGCGGAGATTCATTACGCACCATTACCAACAAGGAAGTGCGTAAAATCGTTACGGTGGCTTTGAAGCTCGAAGACGTACCTGCCGCCGAAAATGCAGAACAAGCCGAGTCGCGCAAAGCGGTACTGGCCCGCACCCGCAAGCGGTATTTTCGTACGGATGAGATCCTGCCCGGGGCTTCTACCGCGGGCAGGGCCATGACGGCCGGGGCTTTTTTCAGGGGATTGCTTGATTACATAGTGGGTATCCTGCTGGCCGTCGCGGTCTTTCTTTATTTTCACAGCTTTATTGCGGCGGGCGTTGCTGCCGCATTTTTTGGTGTATTTGTCGGAATCGTCGAGATGTTTCTCAGAGGGCGTGATCCCTCGGTTATAAAGATGCTGTTTTTTGTCGGTTCCGGAGCCTCGCTGTACGTGTATGGATATTACTTTTTATAGATTTGCGCGGTCGCGGTTTTTATTCTTGAATTATCGACTGCGTGCT
>JBFZEY010000370.1:0-4929 GCA_041306625.1 Spirochaetota bacterium
AGAGGGCGGCGAAACTGATAGCCCGGCACGTTCCTGATATAGAAGGCACACAGGTCCGGATACGGGAACTGCGGCCAAATGACCATAAAAACCTCATCCGCATGTACGCCCATTTCAATCCAAAGCATGTCGCTTTCGGGTTGCCGCCGAACCAGCGGACGCTCAGGCGGCAGTGGATCGAGAACCTGGAGCACGGCAGGCTGAACGTAATAGCGCTGTCGGGCAGGAGGATCGTCGGTCATTCGTCCATCATCGACGTGCCGAACGAGGATTTCTGCGAGTTCATCTTTTTCGTGCACCAGGACTTCCGCGGGCGCGGAATCGGTACGGTCCTTGCCGGGGAGATCTGCCGCCGGGCGCTGTGCCTCGGGAAAAAGCGTATATGGCTCATGATCGAGAGCGCCAACGACGATGCCGTGACGTCCCTTTACCGCATCGGTTTCCGGATCAGCGGCGTACACGGCGGCGATTACGAGATGGAGCTCGACCTGGAACCGGTGGCGGCGATTCTCTGCATGTAGCCGCGGGTGCGACGGGATTTAACGAAAACGAACCGCGGAGTGATGGCGTCCCCTCAGAATCCGAGGAGTTTCCCCGCGTTATAGAAAAGAAAGCACACCGACCAGGCCAGAAGCAGCTGGTAGAACAGGGAGATAAACGCCCATCGCCAGCCGGCCTCCCGGCCCGTCACCACCACCGTCGCAAGGCAGGGAACATACAGAAGGACGAAGAGCATGAAGGTGTAGGCGGACAGCGGCGTGATACCGTACTCGGGCCGCCGTATCGCCCGGTCTATCGGCTGCTGCGCGCCTCCGGCTCCGTTCCCGGCATGGTACAGCACTCCCATGGTGCTGACCACGACCTCCTTGGCGACGAATCCGGTAACGAGCGAGATACCCATCTGCTGGTTGAAGCCGAGCGGCTCCGTCAGCGGGGTGAGCATGGAGCCCATACGGCCGATCATCGTGTTTCGCTTTGCGAGGGAGATCCTTTCAACCTCGAGTGATTCGACCTTCGCGTCGAGTTCCGCCCGCATCGCCTCGATGCTCTCCGACGCCGCTCCGCCGGCGCGCGTCCTTTCGATGACGAGGGCGTTGTGGGACTGTAGCGCGCTGATCCGCGTATCGTACTCGTGCGCGATCTCGGGAGATTTCGGATACTCGCCCATGAACCAGATCACGACCGAAAACGCGAGGATTATCCCTCCCATCTTCCGGAGGTATTGCGACGAGCGGTCCCACATGTGCAGCAGGGTCGATTGAATCGTGGGGACGCGGTAGGGCGGGAGCTCCATCACGAAGGGCGTGGAACCGCCGCGGAAGAAGACGAGACCGTACAACTTCGCCGAGACGAATGCGAGAAGAATGCCGATGAGATAGAGCGAAAGGATAACCGTTCCCGCATGATTATGAAAGAACGCTCCCGCAAACAGGATGTAGACGGGCAAACGCGCCGAACAGCTCATGAACGGATTGATCAGAATGGTGAGAATCCGGTCCTGGCGGTTTTCAAGCGACCGTGTGGCCATGATCGCGGGGACGTTGCAGCCGAATCCCATGATGAGCGGGATGAACGACTTCCCGTGCAGGCCCATCGTATGCATCACCCTGTCCATGATGAAGGCGGCGCGCGCCATATAGCCGGTATCCTCCATGAAGCTTATGCCCATGAACAGGATGAGAATGTTCGGCAGAAACACTATGACGCCGCCCACGCCGCCGATCACCCCGTCGACGATGAGGTCTTTCAGCGGTCCCGCGGGCATAAGGCGTTCCACCGCAAGGCCGACCTGGTGCACCCCGCTTTCGATCAGGTTCATCGGGTATTCGCCCAGCGCGAAGGTGAGGTGAAAAAGGGCCCAGAGAAAGAGGAACAGGATCGGAAAGCCGAGATAGCGGTTGGTAATGACGCGGTCGATTTTATCAGAGACGTCCACCCTGCGCGGCGCGGTCTTTTTCACCGATTCGCGCACCGCCCCGGCAATGAAGCCGTAGCGGCGGTCGGAGATTATGGTCTCTATGTCGTCATCGAAGTGTTTTTCCAGAACGACACGGCTTTTCGCGACCTGCTCCATAATGGTTTCGTGGCCGGGGTACACCTTCAGCTTCTTGACCGCGTCGGTGTCGCGCTCGAGAAGGCGCACGGACAGCCAGCGCGTTGAATAGCGCTTTCCGATCGTTTCGTCCTCCCGCATTTTCTGCTGGATCGCGCGAATCTCGGCCTCCACGTCGTCGCCGAAGGGGATGTGAATGTGCCGTGCGGTCTCGTCGGCCCCCTGCGCCACCTGGACTATCCTGTCGAGCAGCTCGGTGATGCCGATGGAACGCGTGCCCACGGTCTTGACCACGGGCATGCCGAGGAGCGTCCCCAGCCTTTCCGAGTCGATCACCAGGCCCTTGTTCGCCGCCTCGTCGAACATGTTGAGCGCGATCACCGAACGGGCGCCGATGTTGATGAGCTGGGTGGTGAGGTAGAGGTTGCGTTCTAGGTTGCCGGCGTCGACGACGTTGACGATCACGTCGGGGCGGTCGTCGATGATGAAGTCGCGCGTGATGATCTCTTCCATGCTGTACGAGGTGAGGCTGTAGATGCCGGGAAGGTCAATGACCCTGATCGCGGCGCCCGCATGTTTGAGGCGCCCCTCGCGTTTTTCCACGGTCACCCCGCTCCAGTTCGCCACTTTTTGCCTGGCGCCGGTGAGCGCGTTGAATATCGTTGTTTTACCGCAGTTGGGATTGCCCACAAGCCCGACGGTGATTTCCCTGGTCTTCATCGATGGTCTATTCCTTTCCGTGCCGCCGCCTGTGCCTGCGGTGTTCCAGCGGCCGGACGATGATGTCCCGTGCCTCCTCGACCCGCAGCGAGAGGCGGTAGTCCTTGATTGAAAGCTCGATGGGGTCGCGCAGCGGCGCGTACTTTATCACGGTGATCCGTTCCCCCTTTCGGAATCCCATGTCGATCAGCCTCTTGCGGAGGGGGGAGTCGCCGAGCACTTTTACGATGGTCGCCGACTGGCCCTCCCTGAGCTCGTTCAGGGGGCCTTCCTCCATCATGTCCTGAAGCTGGTCGGTCCATTCGCGTTCGGATCCGTGCTCGGCATCGTGGAACTCGACCAGGCGGTACAGCCTGCGGCAGGCCTCGGGCGACAGATGGTGCTCGATACGGCACGCCTCCTCGTCGGCCGAGCTCTGTTCCATGCGGAGAATATCGCCGAAGAAGCGCTTTAGAAAGGAATGTTTGCGGTATACCAGTTCCGCCACGCGCTTTCACTGGTCGGTGAGCTCGATAAATCCGTATTTCTCGTAATAAATGAGGTCTTTTTCTCGCAGCTTGTTCAGCGCCGCGGTTACGCTCGGCATGGTAATTTTAAGGGTCTTTGCGATGTCCTTCACCCGCACCACCCTGTTGCGCGAGGAGAGGAGCGAGATGGTCTCCATGTAGTCTTCCATGTTGGCCGAAAGGTCGGTGCTTTCGAAGAATACTTCACTGCCCGTGCTATCGCCGTCCTGCTTCATGATATGCTCCCCCACGGGTGGATATAGAGACAAATCTAAATAAATTAGTCAAGTCTAATATATGGATTGCGCCATATTTATCAACTATATTTATTGCAACCCGCACAGCTGACACCATGCGGTGTCCGGTATTCGCTACATGCGGGTGGCGGGCCAATGATCACGGGTTTTCCGTCCGCGCGCGTTTTTATTTTCTTTCATTCGGCCCGGCTTTACATGAAGATATACCTGTAAGCGCTACAGTTATGGTGTGAGGACCCATCCGCGCCGAATGGGCGGAATCAATTCGATGAAGGAAGGACAGCGCGTATGAAAACCGTCGGCGACTACAGGGAAAAGATAGTTTCGGTCGATCGGGTCCTCGAACTTATCAAGCCAGGAAACCGCGTTTTCCTCAGCAGCGGACCGGCGATCCCGGCTCTGACCGTCAAAGCGATCGTCGATTCTGTCGCGAAGAACCTCCTCGACCTCGAAATCATACAGCTCATCACGCTCGGCGATTACCTGCCGTCCGACGCGCGGCAGACATCGAAGTACCGGCTCAAGACCTTCAATATAGGGGAAAGCATCATACACGATATCAGCGAAGGCAAGGTGGACTTCATCCCGGCCAACTTGATGGAGATACCGCTCATCCTCTCGTCGGGGGCCGTGGGTGTGGACATCGCCGTGGTACAGACGTCGCCGCCCGACCGGCGTGGTTTCCTGAACCTCGGGATTGCCATTGACGTGGCGAACATCGCGATAAAAAACGCCGACCTGGTTATCGCCGAGATCAATCCGGCGGTGCCGGTGACCTACGGCGAGACCAGCATCCACGTCAGCCAGGTGGACTTCCTCGTCGAAAGCCCGCTTCCGCTTCTGGAGCGCGAACGTACTGCCTGCGACGCGGTCATGGAGCGCATCGGCTGGCACGTTTCGAACCTGATAGAGGACGAATCCACGGTCGTATTGCACGCCGGACGAATGTTCGACGCCATCGCTAAGAACCTCCACTCCAAGAAGCGGCTCGGCGTCTACACGCACGTGATCTCGGACTGGGTGATCGACCTGGTCGAGTCGGGGGCCATTTCGCTCGAGCGCGGCCGTATAAGCGGCGGCCTGGTCACCACCAGTTACTGCTACGGAACGCGCGCGCTGTACGATTACGTGGACCGCAATCCGGTGTTCGAATTCTATCCCATCGCGCGCCTGGTCAATCCCTTCGTGATACAGCGCATATCGCGCCTTACCAGCATAATGAACGTCAAGCGAATCGACGTGACGGGCGAGTCGGTGGTGTTCCATTCGGGCGACAATTTATTATCCGGTTACGAGAGCAAGCTCAACTTCGCTATAGCCGCCGCCCTTTCGAAGCAGGGCAAGGCGATTGTGGCGCTCAGATCGGTCGACCCCGATGGCAACAGCAATATCG
>JBFZEY010000371.1:0-6747 GCA_041306625.1 Spirochaetota bacterium
TGGTCGCCGCGGTCGAGCGCCTTGTAGTATTTAAATGCCGGGTCCGCGACGTTGAGCTTTCCCTCTTTAACGGCGATGCCGTAGAGCGCGTTCGTGAAGCTCTTGGACACCGACCAGGTGAGGTGTACGCGGTTCTTGTCGAAGCCGCCGGCGTATTTTTCGTACACCAAGTAGCCGTTTTTGATGATGACCAGGCCGTCGGTACGAATGCCCTTGCGCTCGGCCTCGGGTCCCACGCGCGTGAAGGCGTAGTCCTCGACGGCCTTGAGCTTCGCCGAGCTCATGCCGAGCTCCTCGGGCTTTTTCACCTTCCAGTCCTTCGTGGGCCAGTAGTCGCGCGCGACCTTGGGCGGGGCGAAGAGCGATTTCCCGCCGTCCCCGGCCGTAACATCTTTTGCGGCGTCGGCGATCGTGATGTGAAGGCCCGTCGCGAGCATCGCCCCGGCGGCGATGGCGAGCGCCGTGCGGGCAAACCGTGTGTTCTTCATGGCAACCTTCCTTGTTTTGTATTGAAAGAGACCGCCGGACTCCGGCGGCCGCAACGCGTTACGATTTAACTCCCAGCGGATACTTCGCGCCGATACGGATCACCAGCCCCGACATGTCGAGCTCGAGGTCGCCGCTTTTGAGCTTTGCGTTGCGGTAGCCCGCCTCGGCGAAGAACTCGACCTTCGAGTTCTTGAACTGGTAGCCCGCCCCTCCGATTATCTGCCAGGTGAGACCGGAGAAGAATTTATATATTCGTTCCTTGTCGTAATTTTTGCCGGATACAGAATCCTCGAAATCCGGCTGGGAGAATGTAAGCAGCATAAACGAATAACCCATGCCGATTGTGGCATAGGGAGTTACAAAGATATAGTCTTTGAGCACCGGCAGGCGCACCTGCGCGTCGGCAAGAATGGGGAGCATGTAGACATTGGAATCCGCTTTTACATCGACATCAACGCCCCCTGAGTCTTTAGTGCCGATCTTCCTGTCCCAGCGTATCCAATACAGCCCTGAGTCCAGGCCGATCGCAAAATAGGGGTCAAGCACCCAGTTGTACTGGAAGTTGAGGTCCAGCCCGAACTTGGCCGGGTCGCTCGAATAGCCGGTGCCGAGTTTTCCCTGTATGTCGCGCTCGACCGCGAACAGCGGCATCGCCGCGAATGTCATTACGAGGAGCGTGAGCGCAATCAGTATTCGTTTCATTTGGATAATCCTCATTATTTGGTTTTTCGGTTTACCGGCGGCTCATCCGGCGTGTTACTGGATGCCGTCGATTATGTTGTCGCCGACGCCGTCGCGGTGGTAGCGGATCGTTACCGTGCGGCCGCGGTAGGGCTCGATCTTTTTGAAATAGCCCTGCATGTCGGCGGAGATCTTCTCCCTGGCCTGTCCCTCGCGGTAGAAGTTTTTAACGAAGACCATGCTGTTCTTCCCTTCGTCCTCGGCGAAGACCATCACCTGGGCCAGGTCGTTGGTGGCGACGTTGACGATATGGGCCTTCACCACGCCTTCCTTGCCCGGTGTGGTGTCGCATCCCTTCATACATCGAAGGCCCGCGCCGAGCGTTCCGAGCGCGAGGAGAAAACAGGCGGTCCGTAATAAATTTTTCTTGTTTACTCTCATGACGTTTCGATTACCTGTGGATATCCCAGTTTGGTGAGCCGCGCGCCTTTTGCGGAGAAAGACGCACCGTCTATCAGTATATGGAATCTTTCCCCAAAGTAAAGTACATTTTGACCGGTGAGGGCATGAAAAAGAAAAAGCGCGTTATCGAGGCGCTCGCGCAGAAATACCGCGACGGCGCGACACCCCCCTGCAGGCACTTCGGCGAGTGCGGCGGATGCCTCTTTCAGGACATTTCATACGAAAACCAGCTCGCGCTGAAGGAGGAATACCTGCGCGAGGAGCTCGGCGGCGTCTGCGACGTCGGGCCGGTGCGCGCCTCGCGCCCCTATGGCTACCGGGGCCGGATGGACATGGTCACCGCGTTCGGTAAGGCGGGCCTGCGCAAGCGCGGCAGCTACCGGCGCGTAGTGGATATAGAGTCCTGCGACATCATGCAGGAAAAATCAAACACCGCGTTCATGGCGATCAAACCGCTTATCGCCGAAATCGAGGACTACGACTACCTCGCGCACACCGGCTACCTGCGCTACGTCGTGCTGCGCCAGGGGATGTACACCGGGGAGCTCATGCTGAACTTCGTCGTCGCCGCGGCCGAAAACCGTCTCGCCGGCGTCATCGACTCGCTCCCGGAGGGGATCGGTTCGGTCTCGCTTCTGCTCAGCGACGGCCGCGCGGACGTTAGCTTCGGCGAGGTCTTCGAGACCGTGCGCGGCGGGACGATCGAGGAGCGCCTGGGCGATCTACGCTTCTTCATCGCGCCCAATTCGTTTTTTCAGTCCAATTCCTCGATCGCGCTCCCGATGTACGAGGGGATCCGCTCCATGGTGAAGGGGAAAACGCTCGATCTGTACTCGGGCGTGGGTAGCATCTCGCTCTTCGTGGCCGGCGCGGCCGAGTCGGTCACCGGTGTCGAGCTGAACCCGGAGGGCGTCGCCATGGCCGAACGCAACCGCGAGCTTAACACCATCGAAAACGCGCGCTTCGTCCACGCCGACGTGCTCGATTACCTGCGCGAATGCGACGAGCGCTTCGACACGGTGATACTCGACCCGCCGCGCGGCGGCAGGCACCCCGCCGCGGCCGCGCTGCTTCCAGAACTCGCGCCGGAACGCATCGTCTACATGTCGTGCAATCCCCCGACCTTCCGCGACGACCTCGGCGCGCTGGCCGCTTACCGCGTCGAAAGCTTCGAGGCCTTCGACATGTTCCCGCAGACCCCGCACATCGAGACGCTCGCACTCCTCGTTCGGCGCTAGGGACCGCGTTTTTTGTTTGCACGCACACGTGCGCGGCCATACAACGCCATTATGGATAGCAGTCAGGAACACGGCGAAAAGGCCCTCGCCCGGCGAATCAAACGGCATGTGGCGGGCGCAATGCACCGGTTTTTCGCGGTGGTGCAGCCCGGATTCGAGGAGCTCGCGGCCGATGAGCTCCGGGAGCTCGACACGGCCGCGGAGTTTTCGGTTGTGGAAGGCGGTATAGAGTTCGAGGCGCGTACTGACGCCTGCTACCGGGCGAACCTTCGCTCGCGCATCCTCACGCGCGTGCTCATGCGCCTGGACCGGTTTTCGGCAGTGCATTTCGAGCGGCTTCGCGCGAAGAGTGCGGCCTTCCCGTGGGAGCTGTACCTGTCGGACGCGGCGCCGGCGGCCTTCAGCGTTTCGTGCTCGCACTCGCGCCTTTACCACACCGGTCGCATCGAGGAGGAGGTGCGCGCGGGAATAGTCGAGCGGCTGGCACTCTACGGGAAGACCCTTAGGGCGGACGGCGGGAATAATGCGGCCCCGGCGCAGACCGTCTTCGTGCGCTTCGAAAACGACCTCTGCGAGCTCAGCCTCGATTCGAGCGGTGCGCCGCTGTACCGGCGCGGCTATAAGACCCACGTTGCCCAGGCGCCGCTGCGCGAGACCATCGCCGCGGCGCTTCTTCGCGCGTCCGGAATCGAGCGATGCGATACGCTCGTCGATCCCATGTGCGGGTCGGGGACCTTCTCCATCGAGGCGGCCCATATATGGAGCGGCCGCTGTCCGGGCATGGAGCGCTCATTCGCCTTCGAACTGTGGCCGGCCTTCAGGCCCGCGGCCTTCGCGCATCTCAAAAAGACATCCTGCCGCGAAACGGCCGCGGCATCCGCGGATGCGGCGAAGAGAATCCACTGCGCGGATATCGATCCCGCCGCGGTGGAGGCGGCCGGCGCGAACGCCCGGCGCGCCGGCATGGAAGGGATGGTGCTCCCCCGGCAGGAAAGCTTTTTCGCGGCCGTGCCGGACCTTCCACCCGGATCGAAGACGCTCCTGGTACTCAACCCCCCGTACGGAGAGCGTATTCCCCGGCCAAACCTCGCGGCTTTTTACCGGCGCATCGGCGAGGCCATCCGCGCGCGATACGAGGGATGCGCGTACTGCGTCATCGTGCCGGGCATCGAGATCGAGAAGGCGCTCTCGCTTCCATGGGACCGTAAGATCGTCTTCATGAACGGGGGCATCCGCGTGGCGGCCGTCATCATGCAGGCGCCCTGACGCTTTTTTATTGCGTAAATACGCTCCGGCCGATACGGTGTCGCATCGCGGCACGGAGGCCCGGACCACTGACAACGAGAGAACGAAAATGCAGAACGAGATACGGATACCCGAGCGCAGCGAAACTCCCGACGCGCACAAATGGGACCTCGCGCCGCTCTTTACCAGTGAAGACGAATGGGAGCGCCACTTCGGCGAGCTCGAAAAGAAGATCGAGGGATATGCCGCGTACCGCGGGCGTCTCGGCGAATCGCTCGCCGTATTTAAAGAAGCCCTCGAGTTCGACCTGGCGTTCTCGCGCGAGCTCGAGCGGCTCTACACCTACGCGCACCTTAAAAGCGACGAGGACAAGACCAACCAGCGCTACATGGGGCTCTACGGGCGCGCCATGAACCTCTACAACCGCGCCACCGAGCTTTCGAGCTTCATGACGCCGGAAATACAGTCGCTCTCCGACGCGGTGGCGCGCGGCTACATGGACGACCCGTCCATGAGCGCCTACCGCTTCATGCTCGAGAAGATCTTCCGCTACAAACCGCACACCCTCTCCGCCGAGATGGAGGAACTGCTCGCCATGGGAGGAGATCTGGCGCAGGCTCCGTCGCAGTTCTTCAGCCAGCTCGATAACGCCGATTTAAGCTTCGGCGTCATCACCGACGACGCGGGCAGGGAGGTGGAGCTGAGCCACGGCAACCTGGTGTCGTTCCTGATGAGTCCCTCGCGCGAGGTGCGGAAAAACGCCTTCGATCAATATTACCGCACGTACGAGGCGCACCGGCACAGCATCGCTTCGGCCTTCGCGTACTCGGTCAAGAAGGACCGCTTCTACGCGCGCGCCCGGAAATTTGAAAGCTGCCGCGGCGCGGCGCTCTTCTCCGACAAGGTCGGCGAGGAGGTGTATGATAACCTGGTATCGACCGTTCGGAAAAACAATGCGCCGCTGTTCAAGTACCTGGCGTTTCGAAAAAAGGCGCTGGGGCTCGCCGACCTGCACTTTTACGATACCTATGTGCCGATCATCCCGGACGTTCCCTTTTCAATGAGCTACGAGGAGGCGGTGGAGACCTGCGTGCAGGCGCTCGCGCCGCTCGGCGAGGACTATACAGAGACGCTCCGCGCGGGGCTTCTGGGCGGATGGGTGGACCGCTACGAGAACCGGGGCAAGCGCAGCGGCGCTTATTCCTCGGGCTGTTACGATTCGCCGCCCTATATCCTCATGAACTACCGCGACGACACCATCAACAGCCTCTACACGCTCATCCACGAGGCCGGGCACTCCATGCACTCGCACTACTCGGCGAAGGCGCAGCCCTATCACTACCACGAGTACACCATCTTCGTGGCCGAGGTGGCCAGCACCTTCAACGAGGCGCTGCTCGGCAAATATCTACTCGAAAAGTACGCCGGCGACGCGCGCATGAAGGCCTATATCCTCAACCGCGAGATCGACGACATCCGCGGTACGCTCTTCCGCCAGACCTTGTTCGCCGAGTTCGAAACGCTCTCGCACGAGCTCGTCGAAAACAACGACCCGCTCACGCTCGAAACGGTGCGCAGCGTGTACCGCGGGCTCCTCGGCGAGTATTTCGGCGATTCGCTCGTCATCGACGACGCGCTCTCGCTCGAATGCCTGCGCATTCCGCATTTCTACTCGGCGTTTTACGTCTACAAGTACGCCACGGGCATTTCCGCGGCGATCGCGCTCGCCGAAAAGGTCATGACCGAGGGCGCGCCGGCGCGCGAACGCTACCTGCGCTTCCTGTCGCTCGGCGGGACCATGTTCCCGATCGACGAGCTCATCGAGGCGGGCGTGGACATGCATAGCCCCGCGCCGATCGAAAACGCCATCCGCTACTTCGAGCGGCTCGTCGGCGAGCTCATCGGCGCGCACCGCGCGCTGAAACAAGACTGAATGCCGCCGGTTCGTTAAGGAACTCATATCATGAATGATCTGCTGAAGGCGGCCGTGCTCGGCGTGGTGGAGGGCGTAACCGAGTTCCTTCCCGTCAGCTCCACCGGGCATCTCATCATCGTCAACGACTTTGTTGGATTCGGGGGCGACTTCGCGAACTCGTTCAAGATCCTCATCCAGCTCGGTGCGGTGATGGCCGTGGTGGCGTATTTCCGCCGGCGGCTGTTTCCGTTCGGCGCCGGTGCGTCGTCCGCGGAGAAAAACGCGGCATGGGACCTCTGGACAAAGTCGGCGATCGGCCTGGTGCCGGCGGTCGTAATCGGAACGCTGGCCGGCGAGTACGTCGAGGCGAAGCTCTTCAATCACATCGTGGTGTCGATCGCGCTCATCGCCGGAGGTGTCGTCCTCGTCGTCGTCGACCGGCGGGGTAACGGCGGTTCGCTTATCCGCTCCGTCGAGGCCCTCGGCTACGGCACCGCCTTCCTCATCGGCCTGGTTCAATGCCTCGCCCTGGTGCCCGGCGTCTCGCGTTCGGCGGCAACCATCATCGGCGCCATGATGCTCGGCGCCTCGCGCGTGGTTTCGGTGGAGTTTTCGTTATTCCTGGCCGTTCCCACCATGGTAGCCGCGTCCTCCTAGGCGCTTGCCCGGCAGGGTTTCGTGCTCTCGGACGGCGAGGCCTCGGCGCTGTCGGTCGTT
>JBFZEY010000372.1:0-2891 GCA_041306625.1 Spirochaetota bacterium
CCGGATCCAGCGGTACCGATATCACTCTGTTCCTCACCCATACTCACTGGGACCATATACAGGGCCTCCCCTTCTTCAAGCCGATCTATCTGCCTTCCAACACCCTCCATTTTTATTCGCCGTACAGGGATCTGAAGGAGCGGCTTGAATATCAGCAGGACGGCCGTTTTTTCCCGGTTACGCTGGATTCCATGGCGTCGACCAGGCGTTTTTATCAGCTCAAACCGGGGAAGCCGCTTGTCTTCGACGATTCTATTACGGTGGATTTTTATCCGCTCAAGCACCCGGGCGGCAGTTTCGCGTACCGTTTCAGGGAAAACGGCCATACGTTCATCTTCGCGACCGATGCGGAGTTTACCGGGGATTACCTCGAAAAGACCGAGGAGCAGACCGATTTCTTCCACGGGGCCGAACTTCTGGTGCTGGATGCGCAATATACGCTCGACGAGTCGTTTAAGAAGTTCGACTGGGGACATACCAGCTACACCATGGCGGTGAATTGCGGCATCAGGTGGAAGGTCAGGGATCTGGTCCTCACCCATCACGAGCCCGCCTATACGGACTTTACACTCGCCGCGATCCATCGCGAGGCTCTCGCGCAGCGAAACGTGATGGATCCCGAAAGGCCCGTCGTTCACCTTGCGACCGAAGGCAGCACCTTCAGGGTAGGGTATGCGTAGCGAGGCCGTTCACCTCCATGAATCGATCTTGTCCAGCGGATAGATCGGCCTCGGTATGGATGAATAGGGAAGCGCGAAGACATCAATGTTCGAGAGCCCCGGAGTGACGACATCCACGGTCCCCCGATTGTATAAAAGATAAAATATCCTGAAGGGGAAGAGGTTCTTTACCACCACGATATCCGCCTTCCATAAGCTGAGGTCCATTTCGCCGAAGTAGCCCGGCCTGGCTGCCGGGTCGGGGAGCTCGGTTAGGATGAGGTGGATGCCGTCGCGTTTAAGTACTACGGCCTTGCCCAGGCGCCCTTCCTTCTTCCGGACAAGCTTGCCCGTGAATTCGACCGGCCGGTTGAACACCTTGTCCAGTTTCCCGCCTACGGTTACGGTCACCGTATCGCCGATTGCATGCTGGTATGCGATCGACGCCGATTCCTTGTCTCTCAGCGGTACGTACGATACCAGGTCCTTTGCCTCATTCATAAGCGCTGTAAGGATCCAGGTGCTTTCCCCGGGAGTTCCGGTACCCACCGAGTCGGAGGCGTCGCAGAAGACGATACAGCCGAATTTACGGCCAATCGCCTTGCTTCGTGCGATAGCGATCGCCTCGGACGGCGTGTGTGTTTCGAGTTGCGTCGACTCCCTGGCCGCCCAGTTGATGTCGGCGAGTTCCTCGACGATTTTCGCCGCGAGCTCGGGTTTGTTCTCGGTTATGACGACCGTGCTCCATCCGAGCTCGGGATCGTCCTGCCAGATACTGGAGATGAACGTCGAGACACCCAGTACGCCGTTTATTTTCAGCATTCTTTTCATTTCACTGAAGACCTTCTGCATGGGGGGCAGAAAGTCAACTACCATCCCGCCGCCCCTGAGCAGGCGCATCTTCCTGTATTCCATCACCGGTTTTATCTCGCCGCGCGCGGTTTTAAGCAGCAGCTCCCCGGCGGAGTATCCGGTATCGAATTGATCGCGGTTGGGATTGGTGCGGTAGCCGAGTATAAACGTGGCCAGTTCCACCTGCCGCCGGGTTACGTTGGCGTGGAGATCGAACGTGACGGCGATGGGGACGGTCGGGCCCACTTCGTCGCGGACCGCGGCGAGGAGATCGCCCTCGGGATCGCGAAGCCCGTCAACGCCCGTGGCGCCGTGAAGGGCGAGATACACTCCGTCCAGTTTACCGCTCTTTCTCAATCCCGAGATGATGTCGCCTTTAAAGCGCTCGTAGAGGTCCCGCTCCAGGGGGCCCCCGGAACTCGATCGAGCCTTGAGTATCGGCAATATCTCGACCGAGCCCCTGCCGTGTTTCTCGATCGCCTTTATGAAGCCGCCGAGCTCGAGCTTTTCCTTTTTCGCGAACGGGAGTATCTCCTCGCCTCTGAGCAGGGATTCCGAGCGGAAATTCTCCTCGCCGGTGAGCACGGTCGAGAAATCGTTCGTTTCCTGGATCATCTCCGCAACGGCGATGCGCTTGGGCTTGAACTGGACCGCGTTGTCGAAAGGATTTCCGCAACCCGAAAGAAACATGAAAATGACAGCCGCCGTCGATGTGAGAGCCGCGAGGAGTCTATTCATGGCAAAGCCTCCGGAGATGGATGGATATTTTTATATAAGTGGAGGGCGGGGTATTGTGATATTGCAACAATTAATTTATTACGGGGTGTCCGGTGCCTTCACGGCATGCCGGAAAAAAAAGGCGAAGGCGAGGGTGAGGCGGATGATGGCGGGTATCATTGCAAGGCTGAGCGATGCGTCGCCGTGGGAGATGAGCGGGGTAAGCTCGAGTATGGTCGGTACGTTCAGTCGGCGCAGTTCCCGGTGAATCATGGCGGACTCCGAGGGTGGGATCACGTTGTCGTCGGCACCGTGGATGAGGGCGACCGGCACGCGGAGAGCGCCGAGTTTATTGATTACCGAGAGCCCGGTGATGAGTTCCCGCATTTCCCCGCCTCGCTCCAGAATGCGTTTCCAGTGGTGAAGACGAAATGCGGATTCGCTCCTGAGGCGCTGAAAGACGTTGCGGTCCCCGATAGTAAGGCTTTCCAGATAAGCGGGTAACTCGGGGTATTGCCGGTGGAAACCGTTGTCCTTGTAGCAAATTTCAAAGGCCTTCTCCAGTGCGTGGTTCGGGCCGATGGAGAGGCGCAGGAAGTTCTGCAATACGATCATCCTGCCGTACTCGTCGCTGTCCTGCCGCTCGAGCAGGAATTCGATGGC
>JBFZEY010000373.1:0-4053 GCA_041306625.1 Spirochaetota bacterium
CAGCGCCTGGCCCGTGGTGATTTGCACGTTTACCTGCGGGGCGCTTCGCACCTTTTCGTCAATGATGATGGCGAGCTTCCGGCCATGGTTTTTGGCCGAGGTCACCGTCGCGAACTTCGAAGCGCCGTCCGGTGTGGTGGTGAAATGCACGGAGAGACGGCCGTACTCATCGTGTCCAACCCAGGCCTTGCTGATATCGTTACCCGCCAGCGCGACAGCCTTTTCCAGGGCTATGGGATAGGCCGGCAGTATTTTTTTCGTGTTTTCGTCCCGCTCGTAGAAGAATAGCAGCTCGCTTTTGGCGGACAGACCGATGGCCTTTGCCACCTCATCGAGTATCGCATACTGCTGTTCGATTTCTTCGGGTATTTTTCCTTCTTTGAGAGTATGCGCATTGTTTTTCAGCCAGAGTCCGGCCAGTCGCGTATATTCATCGTCCACCAGGCGGTACTCGACCCGTCCCGTGGTGCCGATCGCCTTTTTAACGCTCATGGGATCTTTTACGCCGGGAAGCTGTATCTCGATCGCCTCGGCACCGCGCGGTCGGATGGAAGGCTCGGACACGCCGAACTTGTCTATCCGGTTCCGCAGCAGTTCGAGGGCCTGCTGGGTTATGTCCATCTTCTCAGAGTCGGTGAGCTTCTTTTCCTGCTTGTGCTCGATGCTCTCGAAATCCGCGCGCATGACGAGGTTCATCCCGCCCTGCAGGTCCAGGCCCAGGTTCATTTTTTTCGCCAGAAGCGCTTTCTCGGACCAGTGGGGGAGAATGCGGACGTCTTTGACTCCGGGAATGATTTTCACTTCGTTCATCACCGCGTCGTTGATCCCGTATCCGCTGACCGATATCATCGCGTCCGTTTTTACGACGAGAAAGCCCTCCGCGGTAAAATGCTTTTCAATATCGGCAACCTGTGCCGCGGTGACGTCTTTTTCAAGAACGATACTCATCTCCCGTTTTCCGATGGTGGGCAAAATGAGCAGTACGGCAAATACAAGTATCGCCACTATGAACATGGCCTTGTATATCATGCCTCGTGTCATGACAGTCCTCGTTAGTGTGAGAAGTCTTTACGCTTTAGGGAAACGCTTCAGGACGCTCGAACGACGGTTTCGCGCCCTGAACCGGTAAAGGACAAAGATGAGAATAACGATGCCGACCAGCACGACCCTGGCCATGGTATCGGTCGCCGAGCGGCTCATACCGAACAAACCTTTCCCGGCGGCATCCTCACCCTCATCGCCGGAGGCTTTGCTCTTCTCGGTCGCTATATCGGGCGGGATGGTTTCGGCCACGGTTTCGGTTATCCTGATACCGGGAATCCGCCGGTATTTGAACGCACCGTCGGTTATATCGAGCAGGCCATCACCCGCGTACGTCTCTTTTGGTTCTTCCTGGGCTGTCGTTCCCCGTTCCGCCTGCTTCCTTCTGGCTGCGGCCTCATCGACCGCCTCGCGCGGCTTCTGAACGGGAGAAACAGGCCGTACGGAATCCTTGTTTACAACGGTCTCCCGCTTTTCCGCGACCGCCCCGGCATCTTCCCGCTTTTCATTCTCAACGATGGCCTCGCCGGCGGCCTCCGTTCCTGTCTGGGCATACAGCACGGACGGAACGACGGCGCGCACCGACACGCCCGCCGATACGGCAATAAAGGCGAGGAATACCAGGGTCAGCAGGATTTTAACGCCGGATTTCATTATTGGTTCGCGATAAGCAGACGATGCTATACCTTTGCCTGAACCGCGGAACGAGCGAACTCGACTTTCGCCCCGTCGGCTATCTTCAATACTATGATGTTTTCATCAGCCTTGATGTTGATTACCACACCGTATATTCCACCCGAGGTAAGGACCTTGTCGCCCTTCTGGAGTGAATCAATCATCTTCTTCCGTTCCTTTTCGCGTTTCTGCGTCGGACGAATCAGCAGGAAGTAAAAAATGACGATCATTAAAACGATGGGGATAAAGCTCATCCAGCCCTGGCTGCCGGCCCCGCCGGGAATCTGCGCATACGCAGTGGAAAGAAATAAATCTGACACCGTACATCCTCCGAGTGAATAAAGTTGTTGCACATCCGAAAACCGCACGATCCGTATCAAAACCCCGGGCCGTAAACGGGCCATAACGCCCGCGAGCGAATTGTTCCCTTACGCTGTACCAGTGAAAATATTATGTCAACCTTTTAATCCTCACTCGCCGTAAATAATTACCGGCGTACCGATTACGAGATATCTCTCGAGTTCGACTATATCGCGGTTATACATCCGCACGCATCCGCTCGTGGCCAGGTGGCCGATCGAAGCTTCGTCGTTGTTGCCATGTATGGCGATACCGTGCCCGACCGGCGCAAATTTGCCGCGAACCAATGGAACTGCGCCTGCGACGATCGCCGATTTATGGCGCGCGCGGTCCCGGTCGAGCGGATAATCCAGAAGGAAAAAACGCGGTCCATAAGCGTTATCTCCGAGGTCGACCTCCGGCCTGCCATGCCTGTAATGCCCGTCCCGCGCGCGGAAATATACGATGTTCATCGCGCGCAGTTTTTTATACGATGCGGAACCGGGATGCGCGTCCATGCTCAGCATTTCGATGATCCGGTAGAGACCTTCCGGAGTCCGGTTGTCACCCGCATGTAGTTTTGTGGAGCGGTCCGGGTTCAATCCGTACGCGACCCGGTAAGCCGCCACCACATCGCCGCGCCTGTCATGGACGCGAAGCATAAACGAGCGCTTATCCACACTGAGAACGTACGTACCTTTGAAGCCCTCGAAGGCCTTGCTTATTTCCCGTTGATGACCGTTCCCGCAGGCGATTACTGAAACCGCGACGGCCAGCACGAGGGCGGCGAACGATCGTTTCGGCATGCGGCCTCAGCGCGACACGGGGGCGTTGCGTTTGCGCATCGCCGCCATTTCGCGTAATACTTCCTCGGTGATATCGTACTCCTTCCCCGCATACACGGCACCCTCTCCGGCTCCAAGTATGAAATCTATTCCCTGCCTCGAGGCGACCGCACTCATGGCGCGACTGATCTCTGAAAGGATGCGCTGACGGTGTTGTTCCTCCGCAGCGTTCAATTTCTCGAGTTCGGCATTTCTTCGGGCCAGCTCGCGCCCCGCCGTCTCGTTCTCCGGGCGGTCGGCCGATGCGATACGCGTTTTCAGCACGCGGGCGGCCGCCAGCGCTTCAGTTTTGGCGGCCTTCACCCCCCTCGCGTCGGGATCGGAGTTCACCGCATACTCGAAGAGCAGCGCCATGTTCACGGAGCGGATTCTCGCCTCGCGTTCGTCCCCGGGCCGGGCGCTGACGCACGAGGCCGCGATCGCCGCGACAATGATTATGGCGTAAACTGGTTTCATACTAAAAACGGTAGTCACCTATCCCGAACTGAAAGGTGTAATCCCCCATGGTATCGAAGTATCCCTTATCCTGCCCGACCCACACAAGTTTGCGCCCGAACCAGAAGCGCAGCGGCATCATGGGAATCTGGATCTTGAACCCGAAACCGTACGAATACTTGAAGTAATACATCAGGTTGATATTGTCGATATCGCGTATATCGTGGAGCAGCCCGGCGGCCTTGTCCTCGTTGATCGTCTCGAGGTTGCTCGTCCCCCGGTTCTGTTCCCAGAAGTGGTCGCTCCAGAGCGATCCCGCATCGAAGAAAAACGCCATCCAGAGCATCTGGGGATGAATCGGCACGCGGAACTCGGCGCCGTAAAGGATACGGTGATACATCCCTATACGCCATGAGCTCGGCAGCTCCAGGTCGAAATATTCCCACCCCCTGAGCGTCTCCGGGCCGCCGATGTACAGCCTGTCCTCGGACTCCAGCCACTCGTTGCTTTCGCGCGGCTGGAAACGGCCGAGCGCACCTCTAGCCATAGGAGGCGCGAGGAAGGTGGCGTTGGCGCGGAGTTCGAACACGCACGGATGCGTTTTGAGGAAGGGCAGATTGAATGGCGAATAATACACGTACGCATCGGGAGAATATTTAATATAATGGTCATCCCCCCGAAGGAGGTTGCCTCCGGTGAAGCCGACCGACATCTCCAC
>JBFZEY010000374.1:0-2992 GCA_041306625.1 Spirochaetota bacterium
ATGGAGAGCTGCGGCGGCGACCCGATCAGGTCGATCATCGAACTCAAGGAAAGCGACTCCGACCCCGAGGTAACGGTGATCGGTCTGGGCGTCAACGCGGCCACGCGCGCGCAGCTTGCGCGGATAGCGGCCTCGTCCGACGGCGTGTACGCCGATGTTAAAAACGAAAACGACTTCATCGGCGCATTTGCGCAGTTCTTCAACCGGATGAATCGCTTCTACAAAGACATCGTCTGCATCGTGAGCCAGTACAACGCCTACCTCACCTACGAGACGGAGCAGTACAACAAGAGCAAGGCCTACCTGGTAAAGGCGTCCACGAAGGCGTTTGACGATGGTGCGCGAGCCGCGCTCAAAAACACCGAGGACCGTATCGATCGCAACCACACGGCGCGGATGGAGGCAAAGGAAACATTAAGCGAAATGATCAAGAACAAGATGGACGAGATGGAGAAGGCCACAAACAGCTTTGTCGGCCGCGAGTGATCACTTGACAGAACAGAACCCGGAGGTCCCGGACGCGCCCGGGCGGTCAGGACGCGGGCTGCGCGCCCTGGTACGCGGCGCGCTCGGCGCGGACGACTGGAAGGCGCGCCTCGTGGCGCTCGGCGATGTCCCGCCCGAGAAGCTGATCGGTCCGTTCTTCGCCGCGCTGAACGACGCGAACCCTATCATCAAATGGCGCGCCGTCACCGCCTTCGGACTTAACACCGCGCGGATCGCCGGGCGCAACTTAGAGAAGGCGCGCGTGGTGATACGGCGCTGCATATGGAACCTCAACGATGAATCCGGGGGGATCGGCTGGGGCATACCGGAAGCCATGGGCGAATCGTTCGCCCGCCACGGGCGTCTGGCCTTCGAGTTTCATCCCATATTGATTTCGTACGTGGTGGAGGACGGCGAGGCCGGCAACCACCTGGAGTTCGCGCCGCTCCGGAAGGGCGCGTGGTGGGGAATCGCGCGCCTGGCGGAGGCACGGCCGGAGCTCGTTTCCCCCGCGCTTTTGAGTCTCCTCGCCGCGGCCGGGCGCGAGGTCGAGCCGGACATCATCGCCCTCGCCTGCCTGCTCTTCGGCCGGCTCGGTGAAAGCGCGGACGTGCCCTTCATCCGCGGCCAGCTCGAAAGCGCGCACCATTTCGAGCTATACCGTGAAGTAAAGCCCGAAACGGTCGAGACGGCCACGCTCGCGCGCGAGGCACTGGAACGCTGCTACCGGCCGTAGATGTCGGCCGAACTAAACGCTTTCCTTTCGCTTCTTGATATCGAGCGCCGCCCGCAGGCCCTTCTCGCGGATCACCTTTATCTTCAGCCCCAGCTCGGTTATCTTGAAAAAACGCGTGCCGTATTTACGAAGGAGCTTTTTATCGATCTCGAAGCCCAGGCCCGGCCGCGTAAACGGGGCGAGCATTGCGTTGCGGTCGGGGAGTATCGGCGCGATAATACCCTCGCGGAACTCGGGAATCCACGACGGCTCCTCAAGCGGGTACTCCAGCGGCAGTTTGTTCCCGCGGTCGGCGAGCACCAGGTTCCAGTTTATATAAAAGCCTATGCCGTTGGTCCAGGTGTGCGGGGAGTACTCGCGTTTCCTCTCATGGCTGGCCTTGATCACCTGCATCACCTGTGCGATCCCGCCGGCGAAGGTGGCGTCGGGCTGGTAGACGTGGAAGCAGTCCTTTTCGAACATTATCTTTATTTCGTCCCAGCCGTAATTGAGCTCGGCGCCCGATATCTTCACCTTCTTCGCGAAGCGTTTGAGCGCGGCGTTGCCGTCGTAGTCGCGCGAATCGAGCGGCTCCTCGAGCCATACGATACCATTCGCCTCGCAGGCGCGCACGAACTCCTTCGCCCTCTTTAAATCCCAGTTCGGCACGCGATCCACGATCGACACGGGCCAGCCCTGGTTGGCGTCCACGCCCAGGCGCATCTTTTTGCCCATCCCCTTCGCCACGACCTCGATGTGCCGTATGTCGTCCTTCAGATCCCGGTTCTTAATACGGAGCTTCGCCGTTTTGTATCCGTGCGAGGCAATCTCATGGAGCTGTTCCACGCGCCTGTGCGGGTCGCGCATCTCGCCCGTGGAGCAGTACACCTCGACCGGCCTCGCCTCGCCGCCCAGCACCTCGTAGACGGGCTTTCCCTCTTTCTTGCCGATGATGTCCCAGCACGCGGGCTCGATCCAGTAGTTTCGCCAGCCCAGGTATCCGGCCTGCTTCAACAAATCCTGCATGCGGCCTATGTCCGTCGGGTCGGCGCCGATGAGGTAGCCCCCCAGCAGGTCGCCGAGCCCCTCGCGCTCCTTGCCCATGGCCGAGCCGGCCGAGTAGCCCTCGATCCCCTCGTCGGTGACGATTTTAATGAGCGTAAAGCGGTTGTGCGTCTGCGGATAGCCCGGAATCCATGTGGGCCAGAAGGTCTCCTTCAGCGGCACGGAAACATGGAACAGTTCGATTGCTGTAATTTTCATTTTGCCTCCTCTGTATCAACCATCTATCTCAAGACACGTTTTCCGATTCGTTTCAACCGTATTTCATACACCGGTTTTACTTCGGTATAACCGGCAATTCGATCCGCGACGCGCTTTTCCCTCCCCGGTGGAAAAAGAGGGTGGTCGGTTTCGGAACGCCGCCGGCGGACCCGAAGGCGGGATTCGGCTCAAAATTTCCCGCATCCACCCCGGCGAGGGCCAGTCGAATTTTATGTCCTTTTTTAAATACCCAGGCCATGGGGAAAAGGTCGAAGCGCAATTCAATCACTTTACCGCCTTCCAGTGGATTCTTTACGTACCTGTTCCGCTCGTATCCATGCCAGGGAAGATCGGGCTTTATATCCACCGCCCCGTTCACCTGCTTGTCATCGGGATAGAGGGGATGCCAGCCGGCGCGCATCTGCCCCTCCGTTACGTACACGGACTCTCCCTTCTCGTCGATATCGCATATATACGCGAAGACGTCCGCATCGGCTTGATCCGATGAAAGGTACAGGTTGACGATCG
>JBFZEY010000375.1:0-5929 GCA_041306625.1 Spirochaetota bacterium
ATGGAGAAGCCTTCGGCCAGGAAGTTGTTGAGCGTGGAATCGACCACGCTCTGCGAAAAGCCGAACACGGCCACCGCCGCGAAGAAGAGCGCGAACTGAGCCGATTGTCCTGATAATCGCCGTTTCATTGTTTCCATATCTATAAACCCGGCCCTCCGCCCTGAAAACCATTACGGCAGTGCACGGGCACCGGCCGGGGTGCGCGACATTCGGGTATGACGCTGAACCATCGGCCCGACGCGCCGTTTGTCAACGGAAAAACGGCCGCGGCCCGCGCCATTCCGTCATCATCCTCATTTTTTAACGACATGCCGGGCACACCCCTAAAATGACTTGCGTTTTCGCGCCCCTCCGTTCATCAATGGGTGCAGACGCGTATGCCGGTTTAACGATTCCGCGGCGTCCGCAGTATTCTGAATTTCTATACATCAAAGGACCGCCCCATGGCCGTTGAAAACGCCTGCCTCCCCGAACGCGAGCTCTTCATTGCCTCCGGATGCCTCCAGTGCGCCGGCAACAGCGAGAGCTGCTGCGCCGAAAGCTATGTACCGCTCACCATCGCCGACATCGACGCCATACTGGATCTCGGCTACCCGCTCGAGGAGGCCGCGCAGGCCGGCGAGTACTACGAGGAATACCTCGACGACGCCGAGCCCTGGTGGCGCGCAAGCATGACCGAAATAGAAGGACAACTTTTCCGCGTCACCACGCGCAAAAACGAGCGCGCGCAGTGCGTGTTCCTACGCGAGGGCGAGGGCTGCGTGCTCGGCGCGCGCCGTCCGCGGGTGTGCAAGATCTATCCGTTCTGGGTGGACGCACGCGGCGCCATTATCGTTGAGCCGGGCGAGGAGGAGTGCTGCCACATCGCCGAGGGAGCGGTGCCGGTCGAGCGCGGCATCCGCATGATCGACGAGAGTCCTGAGAGCATACTGGAGTATTACCGGGACATACAACGCGACTGCGAGGAGAACGGCGCGCGGCACCGCGAGCTGCTGGTGCATTTGCTGGGGAAAAAAGAGGCCGGGGCGGTATAGCGGAACACGGCCGGCCCCGCACGCACGGCGCGCGCACGGGACGGGTGCCGGCCTTCCGGCGGGAAGCGGTTATTCCCGTTCCCTGTTGAGCTTCTTTTCCTTCTTGGCCTGCTTCTTCTCCTTGGTCGACTTCTGCGGTTTCTTCTTCACGTCCTTCTTGACGTCGCCGGTTTTAGGCATCGCATTCACCTCGCGTTACGCAAAATGTTCTGGAGACGATACACGACACGCCCCCTGCTGTCAAATTATGTTTGCGTCGCCGTGCGAAAAATTCGTTCGCTCCGCGGACCCCGGCATGCGCCGCCGGCGCGCGCCGCACCGGCCATCATCACGCCAATAAAAAACGGGCATGCTCGCGCCGTACCGGCGCAGAAAAAAACCTCCCTGCGGTGTGCGGGGAGGCCCTGATATCGCGAACACCGGCCGATGCATCGGCATCCGCCGGCGGCGTTTACGGCTTCGCTTACATCGTCGCCTTTTTACGCTCCTCGTCGGACATCTTCGCGAGCTTCTCGACCTCTTTCAGGTCGAGTCCCAGTCCCGCGGCAACGCCCTTACCGTAGTCCGGGTCCGCCTTGAAGAAGATGGCCGCCTGCCGCAGCTGTATGCGCTTCTGCGCCCCGCCCAGATGCCCCACGATGTTGCCGACCAGGTTCTTGCGGTCCTGGTCGTTCATCACGGTGCGATAGAGGGTGCCGGCCTGGACGAAATCGTCGTTGGGATGCGCGTAGACGTGGCGATCGGCGTCGCCCTCCAGGGGGATCGGCGGCTCGCCGTACGACGCGTCCGGCGCCGGGGCGCCGAAGCTGTTGGGCCAGTAGTTGGGCCCGCCGCCGCCGTTAGCGTCGGTGCGCATTGATGCGTCGCGCTGGTAGCTCGCCTCGGGCGCGTTTTTGGGCGCGTTCACCGGAATCAGGTGATAGTTGGGCCCCAGCCGGTGGATGTGCGTGTCGTGGTACGAGAAGAGCCGGCCCTGCAGCATCTTGTCGGGCGAGGCCGCGATGCCGGGCACCAGGTTCGCCGGCGAGAAGGCCGACTGCTCCACCTCGGCGAAATAGTTCTCCGGATTGCGGTTGAGCACCATCTTCCCGATGACGATCGGCGGCGCCTCTTTATGCGGCCAGACCTTCGTAATGTCGAAAATGTCCCACTTGAAGTCCTTCGCCTGCGCGGGCGTGAGGATCTGCATCTCGAGCGTCCACGACGGGTACTCGCCGCGCTTTATGGCCTCGTACAGGTCGCGCGTGGCGTGGTCGGGGTCTTTGCTCTTCATGGCGTCGGCCTCGGGGCCGGTGAGGTTTTTGGCCTTCTGGTCGGTCTTGAAGTGGTACTTCACCCAGAAGTACTCGCCCTTCGCGTTATACCACTTGAAGGTGTGACTGCTGTAGCCGTTCATGTTGCGGTAGGTGGCCGGCGTCCCACGGTCCGAGAAGAGGATGGTGACCTGGTGGATCGATTCCGGCGTCAGCGAGAGAAAGTCCCAGAACATGTCCGGGTCCTTGCAGTTGGTCGCCGGGTTGCGCTTCTGGGTGTGGATGAAGTCCGGGAACTTCAGCGGGTCGCGGATGAAAAACACCGGCGTGTTGTTCCCCACCATGTCGTAGTTGCCCTCCTCGGTGTAGAACTTCACGGCGAAGCCGCGCGGGTCGCGCTCGGCGTCGGCCGAGCCCTTCTCGCCGCCGACGGTCGAGAAGCGCACGAAGACCTCGGTCTTCCTGCCCACGGGCGAGAGAAACGCGGCCCGGGTGTACTTCGTTACGTCCGCGGTCACCTCGAAATAGCCCCCGGCGCCGGCGCCCTTGGCGTGCACCACGCGCTCGGGTATGCGTTCGCGGTCGAAGTGTCCCAGTTTCTCGAGCAGGTGTACGTCCTGCATCAATACCGGCCCTCGCGGCCCCGCGGTCGCGCTGTTAAGATCGTTTCCCACGGGTATCCCGAAAGCGGTGGTCAGGGTGTTTTTCTTTTTTTCTGCCACGGCAAACCTCCTTTTTTATCGGTTAATTTTTAAGTACCGGGCCCGGTCCGATCGAGCGGGAGAATCAAACTGACGGCATGGGCGAAGGTGTCCACTCGACCGGTGACGGGCACGTAAATCGGCATATCCTTTGCTGCTAACTCATAATTTAATAATCGGAATCATTATTATTTTTTTGCGATAAAAGCTCCATCCTCCATTAAAACTCTCAATTTAAATCGATGGCGTGATGTCTACGTTCTGCCGAAGAACCGGGCGGGAGCGCTCTGAAGGTCGGTTTTTTTGGTACGCGCTTCCCCTTGCTGTCAATAACATACGCATAGAGCACTGCACTGTAAAGCACTAAATTCCCGCATTTTAAAAAAAGTGATAATCGGAATAATTATCACTTATATCGTACATATCGTGCACCTGGGACGCATAGCGACTGCCAATACGACCCGTTCCCTGTGCCCTATACCGCCCGGATCTAAATATCCTTGTACTATTTTCCGGCCGCCCGTAGCATACCCGACAATCGCAACGCCAATCTAGATTTTAAAGGAGGACATCATGAATTTGTCGCGTTCGCGCATCCTCAAAATAACCACTCTTGTCATCATCTCGCTCGCACTGTGCGCCGTTCTGGCCTGGTGCATGCAATGGCGCATCATCGCCTGGTATCTCGGCCTGCCTGCCCCCGCACACTCCGTCGCCGTGCAGAAGGACGTGATGATGCCGATGCGCGACGGCGTGCGCCTGTCGGCTGACATCTACCGCCCTTCAAAAGAAGGCAAGTACCCGGTGATTCTGCTGCGCACCATGTACGGCAAGCGCAACCCGGGCCATAAATACTCGTTCTCGGGCGGCCTTTTCGCCTCGCAGGGCTACGTGTTCATCGTGCAGGACGTGCGCGGCAAGTTCGACTCGGAGGGGGAATTCTACCCTTATATATACGAAGCGAAGGACGGGCACGACACCATTGAATGGGCGGGCACGCAGGCCTGGAGCACCGGGAAGGTCGGCACCTACGGCTTTTCATACTGGGGCTCCACGCAGTGGCTTCCCGCCCCGCTGCGGAGCAAATACTTGAAGGCGATGGTCCCGATCGTGACCAGCCAGGACGTCTACCCGCGGTGGATCTACAACGGCATATTCAGGCTTAACGACGTGCTCGTGTGGCATTACGAAAACGCCCCGAAGCGCGCGCAGAGCGCCGAAGGCGTGGACTGGGACAGGGCCGTGCGGACGCTCCCGCTCATAAAAGCCGATGATTCGCTCGGCGCCGACATAGCCGCTTACAACGACTGGATCAATCACCCGCGGCCCGGCCCGTACTGGGACCGCGTGCGCGTCGACGACAAAGTGTCCGCCATACAGGCGCCGGCGCTCATCATCGACGGCTGGTACGATTACTATCTCAACCTGGCCGTCGCGGACTTCAACCGCATGAAGGCCGCGGGCGGAAGCCCCGAGGCCCGACAGAGCGTGATGATCCTGGGCCCATGGACCCACACCTCGAAATCGAAGTTTAAGGACGCCGATTTCGGCAAGCAGGCCTCGTTCATGAAGCAGGTGCGCACCATACTGGCATGGTTCGACTACTGGCTGAAGGGCGAGAAGAACGGTATCCTCGACGGTGGGTCCGTGCGCTTTTTCACCATGGGCGCGAACGAGTGGCGCGCCGAAAAGGAGTGGCCGCCCGCGCGGACGCGATATACGCCGTACTACCTGCAGAGCGAGGGGAAGGCCAACTCGGCAAAGGGCGACGGCCTCCTCGCCGAAACGGCCCCTGCGGCCGGGAAGCCCGACTCGTACGTTGCGGACCCGGAGAACCCGGTGCCGAGCGTCGGCGGAACTTCCATTTTCGGGAAACTCAAGGCCGGTCCCTTCGACCAGCGCGAGGTCGAGTCGAGGGACGATGTGCTCGTCTACACCACGACCCCGCTCGCAACGGACACTGAAGTCACGGGCCCGGTAAAGCTCGTTCTCTATGCCTCGTCATCGGCACGCGACACCGACTTCGCCGTAAAGCTCGCGCAGGTGCGGCCCGACGGCACCTCGGTGAACGTCCAGTCCGCGGTATACCGCGCGAGCAACCGGGAGTCGCTGGTTAAGCCCTCGCCGCTCGAGAAGGACCGGGTGTACAAATTCGAGATCGAGGTGGGTAACACCAGCATGCTCTTCAAGAAGGGCCACCGCATACGGCTTCAGCTTGCGGGATCGAACTTTCCCGAGTACGGGCGAAATCTGCAGACCGGCGACGACAACGGCACGACCGCGAAGACCGTCAAGGCGCGCCAGTCCGTGTTCCACGACCGGGAACACCCGTCGCGGCTCATCCTGCCCGTCATTCCTCGATAGCCCGTACGCGCGGGAGGAAGGCCTCGACGGCCTTCCTCCCGTTTCCGTATACGCGCGCGGATCAGTACGCTCAGATATCCAGCAAATTCTTCGTCGAGAAATTCGGCTCGGACGTGCAGTTGATCCCGAGCTTGCGAAGCCCCGCGTCGTCGCCGGGCGAGGGGATGTGCGTCATGTGCATCTCGCATCCCTTGAGCGCCGTGAGCTTTTCCATGGCGATCAGCGCCGTGGGATTCGCCTCGGCGCTGATGCAGAGGGCGATGAGCGTCTCCTCGAGGTCGAGGCTCAGGGTCTTCGAGCCGAGGATATTGCCCTTGAGGCGCATGATCGAGTCGATGATGTGCGGAGAGAGGAGGTGGATTCGGTCCGGTATGCCGGCGAGCTTTTTCACCGCGTTGAGCACCAGGCTCGGCGCCGCGTGCAAAAGCGGCGAGTTCTTGCCGGTGACGATCGATCCGTCCGGAAGCTCGACCGCGGCGCCGCAGAAGATCCCCTCGTTCCCCTTGCCCGTCTCCTTCGCCTCGAGGGCGGCCTTCCTTGCGGGGATAAACACCGCGCGGCTCTCGGGCGCTATCTC
>JBFZEY010000376.1:0-2837 GCA_041306625.1 Spirochaetota bacterium
AAGTGGTGTCCGACTCACCGCACTTGATCGACACATACAGTTCGTCCGAGGTGCACTCGGTGCGCTGAAGCTCCGTCGCCCACTGCACGTATTCCATCGCCCTGCGCGACGCCATCTCTATGGTCTTGAGGTCGCCGTTTCGTTCGATTGAGAAACCGCTCACGGGTTTACCCGTTTCGGCGATGCCGTCAACCAGCTTTTGTGTCCAGCCGGGCTCTATGCCGATAACGACAACGGCCGCCACATTGGGATTTCTTCCCGCGCCGATCATGGTACGGAAGTACAGTTCCAGGTCCTCGCCGAACTGCAGCCGCCCGTAGGCGTGGGGAACCGCCAGCGTGCCTTTAATGTTAGCGGCGACCGCCTCGCAGGCCGCGTTGGAAATATCGTCCAGTGGCAGGATGAGCACATGATTGCGCACGCCAACCCTGCCGTTTTCACGTCTGTAGCCGTAAAATTTAAACTTGTCCATTACAATTTCCTCTTTTGATGGTTGGAGTATAGTGATGCATAATTACTACCAGCGTTTTGTCTTGACATTGTGCACGTGAACGTGTTCTCCTTTCCGTACGGGCGATACCACCCTGCCGATATCATTGTCATACTTGAATATGGTGTCGTTCACCTTCAAATCGGCGAGGGCGATTTTATGACCCAGGGGAATATCCATACTCGAAGTGATCTCGAATGTCCCCCTTGTCTCGATATTCATGCATACGCCCGCATCCCCCTTCTTTACATCGGTAACGGCAACGGCGACATTATCTTTGGCGCCGTGAACAAGAAAATGTATCATGGTGCAACCTCCAGTTCTGGTGTGCTTATTGAAAACGGGAATTCAAGCGGTGGTTTATCGGTAATCGCCACTGATTGAATGCCGGTATTTCCGAATGATGCTAGAAAATAATTGACGCTCATGAGGGTAATCCGCTTCGGTCCCTTGTGCTGAACATGGTTCAGTAAATGAAAATCGTAAAATGCTTGACATGGCTTCAGTATATAGCCAATGTATATTGTCGACAATAGCAATAATTCTCGATTTGTCAAGAATATTTAACCACAGGAGGACTCTATGGCTGCAAAAATGGTTACCGCGGGTCAGCTCGCCGCCGACGCGTTGACGGAACTGGGGGTGGATCAGGTGTTCTTTCTGGCCGGGGGGCATACCTACCCATTGCAGGAGGGGCTTAAAAACAATGGCATACGTATGCTTGCAACCCGTCACGAGCAGGCGGCCGTGTTTATGGCCGAGGCCTGGGGAAGAATGACGCGGAAGCCCGGTATCGCCATGGTTACCGCCGGTCCGGGATTTACGAATGCTCTGACCCCGATAGCGAACGCCCGTATGGCCAACTCGCCGCTCCTGCTTATCGCCGGTGTCGTGGGGCTTGGGGCCTGTGAAAAACTCGACCTGCAGGATATGATTCAGTGGCCGGTCATCACCCCCATGGTAAAACGCGCCTTCGTTTGCCAGAAGGCCGACCGAATAAAGGAATTTGTGGACATGGCATACCGTACATGTATCACCGGGAGGCCCGGGCCGGTGTATCTGGAGATCCCCGTGGACGTGGGCAACACCATGGTGGACCCCGATACCGTTAAAAAGGTGCGGCTCGTGCCGGAAACCCGCGTTGTCGACCTCGGCAGGGCTGAGGCCATGGTCGAAATGTTCATGCAGGCCGAGCGGCCGATCATCATCGCCGGCAGCGGGGCCTATTATTCGGAGGCCGGCGAGGAGCTGGTCAAATTTATCGAGAAAACAGGCGCCCCGATATTTACGGCCACGCAGGGCCGCGGGGTGGTGCCGGATACCCATCCGCTCTGCTTTGAATCCTCCCTTATGATTCGACCGGGATGCGCGGGATTCGCCAATATGAATGCCGACCTTATCGTGCTGCTGGGCAACAGGATCAGCCTTTATTACGGATGCGGTGATTTCCTGTGCGCCGATGCGAAATATATCCAGGTGGACATAGAGCCCGAGGAGATCGGTCGTAATCATTTCGTCGATCTGCCCATCGTCAGCGACGTGCGGGAGTTGATGAAGGAATGCAACCGCATCGTGGATGCGAAAAAGTACGGTGCCGCGTTGAAAAAGCGTTTCGTGCCGTGGGTCGAGGAGCTGCGAAAGAGCGAGGAGCCCGTTAAAAACCTTGGCCGGCTCGCCTATGAAAGCGACCAGTACCCCATCCATCCCGCCCGGCTCGCCAAAGAGGTGAACGATTTCATGGACCGGCCGGACGATATCGTCGTCGGGGACGGAGGCGATACCCAGATATGGACCAATCTCGCGCGCACCACGGTCACGCCCGGGCACTACCTGGAAAGCGGCATCTACGGCTGTCTCGGTGTCGGCATCCCCTACGCGATCGCCGCAAAGCTCCTGTATCCGGAGAAAAGAGTAATCAACCTGATAGGGGACGGATCGGTCGGTTTCAACTTCATGGAGTTCGAAACGGCCATCAGGAAAAAGATACCGGTGGTAATCGTCATCAGCAACGACAAGGGATGGGGGATGATCCGGCACAGCCAGAACATCAAGCTCGGCCATTCGATCGAAGAGGGGGCCGAGATCGGCAATGTCGAGTACCACAAAATCGTGGAGTCGATGGGCGGTCTCGGCATACTGGTCGAAAAGGTCGAGGATATCCGCCCGGCGTTCGAGAAGGCGTTCGCTTCGGGTAAAACCTGCTGCGTCAACGTTATGACCGATCCCACCGTGATGAGTCCCGGGGCGATGGCGCTGGCGATGATCGGCGGATACAAGGTATAGGGATCGTGCCGTCGGCGGGCGAAATGCCCGTCGACGAGACAATGCCGGGGGAGGAGCGCTCATG
>JBFZEY010000377.1:0-6124 GCA_041306625.1 Spirochaetota bacterium
CAGGGTGCTTAATCCCGAGAGGGCGAAGGCTGAGCCGGCAGCGAAATAAGCATAGTTTTATATGCTCGATTTGCAAAAGGGGAAGCTTCTTCCCCTTTTTTATTGGTATTGAAACCATGAATGGCATCTGGCCGATGATCTATCCTCCCAGTTTCCGCACGATACGGACCGCCGCGGCAGTCCTGGCGCTGTTCGCCTTTCTTCTCGTTCCGCAAACGATCGTTCGCAGGGAATTTCCTGCGTACAGTGTCGTGCTTGACCCGGGCCATGGAGGCATGTCTCTGCCGGATCGGTCCCGGCATGGCGACCGGTACGATGCGCTGTCAGGGACCTATCTGCAGCCGTTCAAAGAGGGCGCTTCATGGGGTGCCATCGAGGAGCACGCGGTAGTGTACGAAATCGCCAGGAAGGCGGCGGATATCATCGCTATGTGCGGCGAAGGAGGCGATTTTAATCGATTCAGTCGCCTGCTCGAACGGTACTCGGCGGTGCCGCCCCGCCGGGTTTTCGTTGATGTCTCGCTCAGCCGCGGGGATTCACGCGACAGGGGGGGGATTCGCCGCCGCGAGGATCCCAATGGCGAATTCAGGCTCTTCGACCATCCGGGGCCCGACGGAAAAATGCGTCCGGGAAGGATTTCACGCATCAACGCAATGCGGCCGCATCTCGTGGTATGCCTGCATATCGCCCGTAGCGGATCGCCTTATTTCCGGGGAATGAATCCCGTCATCGCGCCTCCTTTCGGGTTCATGTACAAGGGGCTGAAGGTGCTGCGAGGTGAAAAATCGGACCGAAGCTTTTTCTTTTCGAGCCCGTACGCCGAATGGTTCGATGAGTCAAACGACCGCACGGGATATAAATGGTTTCTAAACGACTCAATGCTCTACTTCGGCGGCTTTCCGCTCGATGCCCGCGGAAAAGTCGATATGGCGGGATTCAAGGGCTATCGCCACAATATGGTCGACTGGCCATATCGGGACTCTCCCGGCTGGGAGAACGTCGCACGAAGCCATCCCGATTACACGCCATACGCCGCAAATCCCGGAACCATCAGCCTTACAGGCAGATACTGGGATCGCGAGAGGTCCGAATTCGAGCGGTTTCGCCGCGACGGGGGAGAGGAGGGTTACGGGGGGGATAATCACTACGCCTCCGCCGAAATCATTCGCTATATTCTCATGGCGCTCAGGCTGAACAATGTTGGGCACCCCGATCAGCGTCTGTCAAAACCGTACGTATCGGTATGGCACATGCCCCTGTTTCTTAACGCGATTACGGCGTTCATGGAACTCGGGTATTTTAACCGGCCTCAATTCCGCTACATTCTTACCGCGCGCCAGGATGAAATCGCCGAAGGCATTGCAGTAGGCGTGTATTCGCTGCTTGCGGGCATGGAACCGCGCGACGGAGGCGGTGCACGCGGTCCCAGGGGAAAAAGGATTGACCTCGAGAAATACAGGGATTCAAATGAAAAGAGTTATTTCGATGCGGCCGCTTTCCCCGGCCGATAGTATAAGGGTGCACTTTGACCTTTAAGTGGCAATGAACAAGCAATGAATAACGCGATACGGGTATTTCTCGTCCTTCTCGCTGTCATGGTGGGCGGTGTTCGCCCTGCGCACCCGGCCGAGATGAGCCGCATGTTTATCGATGCGGCCAGAAAGGTTAAACCCTCCGTTGTGAATATCGTCATCTATCGGACCTCGATGCGGGACGGCAGGCGGGTGTATGCGAAGTCCGGGTTCGGCTCGGGGACCATCATTTCCCGCGAGGGGTATGTGGTCACCAATTATCATGTGGTCCGGAAAGGCGATTATTACCAGATGGTGCTTTCGGATGGTTCGGAATATGAGCCCGAGCCGGTCTTCGCGGATGCCTATTATGTGGCCGATCCGAAAACCGATATTGCCATTTTAAAGATCGCTGCCGGAAAGGCGCCGGCGTTTACTCCCGCTGTTTTCGGCGATTCCGACCGGCTCGAGGAGGGGGAATGGGTGATCGCCGTCGGGACGCCTTACGGGCTCAGGCAGTCGTTTACGAGCGGGATCGTTTCGTCGACGGGCCGCAGCGACATAGGGTTCGCCGATATAGAGGATTTCATACAAACCGACGTACCCATCAATCCGGGCAATTCGGGCGGTCCGCTGGTGAACCTTCAGGGAGAACTGGTGGGGATCAATACCGCCATCCGTACCGTTTCGGGCGGGTTTCAGGGAATCAGCTTCGCCATACCGTCGAATATCGTTCGCAGGGTAGCTGCCGAGCTCCTGCAGTATGGGCGCATCCGGCGCGGCTGGCTCGGGTTCCTGGCCAGGGAAAAAAGAGTGCCGGCGCGCGGAGAGCGGAATGTAGTCGAGGTGATGTCGGTCATCAAGGATTCGCCGGCCGAGGCGGCGGGCATACGGACGGGCGACGTCGTCCGGGAGGTTGACGGGAAGCGCATAACGACGCTGGGAGAACTCGTGGCAGCGGTCGGCAACAAGCCGATCGGCTCGACCGTTACGATCCGGGCGGCCCGCGCGGGGTACACCAGCGAGTACGCCCTCGTCCTGAGGGAAAAGTCCGAATTCAGGCGCTCCCAGCAGGAAGGGCGCAGGCTTTTGGGCGAATATGGTATCGAGCTCGACGACGATTCCCGGTCGGAGGGAGTTGTCATATCGGCGGTTTCGCCACTTGGTGAAGCGTATCGCCACGGATTGAAAAAAGGTGATTGCGTGCGCTCGGTCAACGGGCGCGCAGTCGGGAACGTCGATGATTTTTTAACCGTATTTCGACGGGACTCCTCACGCCTGGTGCGCATCGAGGTTCTCAGGGATTCGCGCCTGTATACTGTCGATTTCTCGGCGGAACTGGAATGAGTGGCGGCGGGCGATGCGCGTGATCCGGACAGCGGCGGCCTTCTGCGCCGTCCTTATCGTCTCGTCGGGCCCATATTCGGGCGATCTCCGCTCACAGGGGAGCCCAGCGGTGCTGGCCGACGAATTTTACGCTCGACTGCAGGCGGCCCCCGTTATACGAAGGGACTTCTTCCTCGACGCCCATCTTAATAAAATCCTGATCGGCCGCGGCCGCGTCGTCGCGGTCGATACGACCGGCAGATATAAAAGGCGATACAGGATTGTGCTCGCGGGCCTTGCGGCCTCCCCGAAGATTACGTTTTACGTGTACGCCGACGGCGATGACTACCGCACGCTCCTCGAGGCGGGCGACCTTTTCGAGTTCAAGGGCCAGTTTGTGGTCTACACACCGGTAAATTCCCGCAGGGACGCGTATATTTTTGACATAGTCATGGAAGAGGGGGCCGTGCGCGTAGAGGAAGGGGAATAAAGTGATTTATTCCCGATAGATAGAGAAAACGTATTCGAGTATCCGGTTCCGCTCGCGGTCGTTCATCCCGGTAAACTCTATTCCATAGCGATTCGTCGTTCCGGACTCGGCCGACGTTATCCTGGCGGTGAAGTCGATATCGTCCCCGTCGAACACAAAGTGGCCGCGGACCAGGCCGGTAATTGGTATCTCGCGGGCCGTTTCGAATACCGCCTCCCGGTCGCTCAGAATGATGATCCTGCCGTCCATGTACTGGATTTCCTCGGTGTAAAAGCTTTTGTCACTGTGCGCGACGGCAATCGTGAAAAATCGGAAAGGCAGTGAAACCTCGGCCATGAGGCACTTGCGCTCGTTGGCGCTGACAATATCAGCGGTGTGGATGAATGCAATGAAATTGCCGGGTTCGGCACGTTCATCCGGACCGCCGGTCGTAGAGGGAGCGGCCGGGACCGTGATTTTCCCTCCAACTTCCATGTTGAACTCGAATGAAATGGAATTCTGGGTCCACAAATAACCCTGAAGTACCGTTTTCGTCCGGATCCTCTCGAAAAAATCGGCGGGAGCGTCGGTGACGTAAAAATGGCGCGTGATTCCAGCGACGATGAGCCGGGCATACCCGTAGCCCTTGAGATAGGCGCGGAGCACCGAATCTTCCCTGAGGTCCATTGTCGTTGACAGTTGTTTCATGCTTTAGTCCATTTCCGTGGCGTGCCGGCGCCTTTATAGTATGATAGGAAGATGGATATAATAGTGAATCTCCCGGCCAAAATCAACCATATGAAAAAATATTTGTTGAAAAAATAAGGGCCGGTGAGGATAGTGGAAATCCTTTCTGCTGAGAGCGGCTCGCCGTATTTCAGCACAATCCGAAGGAGGGAGGAAAAGGTGAACAAGTACGAGTTAACGGTTATTCTGCGCATTAATGAGGCGCTTGAATCAAACCGGGAGAAGGTTAAGGCGATTCTTCAGAAAAACGGCGTAAACATCGTGTCCGAAGACGTGTGGGGGAACCGCAGGCTTGCCTACATGCTCGACGGACAGAACGACGGTAATTACACCCTCACGAACATCGAATCTCCGCCCGAGGCCATTCAGAAGATTACCAACGAGTTTCGTCTAAACAGCGATATCCTGCGGCATCTCTTCGTGCGGGTGCCCAAGGCCAAGACCGCGTAGGCGGCCTCCCGGAGGGCTTAAATGGCGAGCGATATTAACAGGGTTATGCTGATAGGAAGAATGGTCAGGGACCCCGAACTGAAATACACGCAGGGAGGGTCGTCCGTAACCAATTTTTCAATAGCGAACAACAGGAGTTATACTGTTTCCGGCGAGAAAAAGGAGATGGTTTCGTTCTTTAACTGCGTCGCCTGGGCCAAGACGGGAGAGGTGATCGCGCAATACTGTAAAAAGGGACAGCGGATCGCAATCGAGGGACGACTCCAGCAGCGCTCGTGGGATGACCAGAGCGGAAACAAACGATCGACAGTCGAAATAGTGGTGGAAAACTTCCAGTTTCTTTCGGGAAAAGACGACGGCAGCCGGCAGGCCGAGCATCAGGACTCGCAGGATGTCGGACCGCCTCCCCAGGGTGGCGGTGAGAGCACATTCGGCGACGATGATATTCCCTTTTAACCGGCCATCCATAAACCAATCAGAGGTACGACATCATGTCAGATGAGATTAAGAGCAGTGAACCCATAGAGCCGTCCGCGGAGTCCGCGAATGCGAATACCGCCCAGGAGGCCGCTCCGGTCGTTTCCGAAGCGCCTGCCGCGCCACAGGATGCTACCGCCGCGAGCCCCGCACCCAGAAGGGAACGTGAAGGGTTTCGTGGCCGCCATCCAAGGGAAGGTGGCGACGATGAGAGCCGGCAGGGAGGCCGTGTTGCCCGCTTTAAAAGAAAGGGCTGCCGTTTCTGCCAGAATAAGAGCATCGTTATCGATTATAAGACCACCGATGTGCTGGAGAGGTTCATCACTGAGCGCGGGAAGATCCTTCCACGCCGTATCACCGGCACCTGCGCCAAGCATCAGCGCGCGCTGGCGATCGCAATAAAGCGGGCGAGGATCATCGCGCTGATGCCATTCGTCGTGCAGTAATGCCGTGGGTGCGCTCCTCGCATCCGCGCTGATCGGTCTGTGCCTGGTTGTCGCTTCCGCGGCCGTGTCGTATCGATTGGGGGCGCGCTCGCTGTTCGGGCTCGTGCCGCTTGTTGCCGGAATGGCCGTCGCGCAGTACGTCCTGTCATCCGGTGGCGGCGAATACATCATGGTGGTGCTCTCGCCGGTCGTTATAGGAGCGGCGGCGGGGTATACGTTCCGCTCGAAAAGGACGCTCGTTTTTTTCTTAATGGTTTCGGTACTGTCGCTTACCGTGGCTTTTTCAGCCAATTACTATTTTCTCAAGGTGTACCGGAATTTCGATCTGGTCGCCGATTCGCAGAAACGCGTGGGTGAGATGATCAGGGCCGCGGACCTTCCGGAAGCGGAGAAGGCCGAGATTCTGGCCAAAGTGGACGGGTCGCTGGAAGTAATCGGGGATATCATACCTTTCAGCTATTTTATGCATTCGCTGATAATCGCCGCGTTCTGTTACATGATCCTTCGGCCGTTTTTTATGCGCGGCGGAAGGGATGGAACGGCCGATAAAAGCGGACTTGCGTATTTCAGGTTAAAGGACTATTTTATCTTTGCGCTTATCGCCGGCTGGCTCGCGGTGTTGCTGGTCGACGAGGAGAGCCATCGCACGGTGTACGTAATCGGCCTCAACTGCGCGTTGTGCTTTTCGGCGCTCTACC
>JBFZEY010000378.1:0-3004 GCA_041306625.1 Spirochaetota bacterium
TCGGAGAAAACTGAAGGTATGTATGGGAGAAAATATCATCAGATTTCCGGAAGGATCGACGGGGAAATTCTTACATTCGGCGCCAGGGATTTTCAATTTATAAGGCCGTTCTTTAATGCATAATTGATGAGTTCCGCGGTCGATTTCATGCTCATCTTGTCAAGGAGTCTTCTTCGATAGGTGCTGATGGTTTTAACGTTGAGAAACATCTTGCCCGCGATATCGGTCAGGCGCTTGCACTGTGTGATCATCCTGAATGTTTCGAATTCGCGATCGGAAAGTTTGAGATGCGGCGAGAGACCTTCGCTCTCACAGAGGGAAGAAGCCGGTCTTTCGGCGATTTCCTCCGGGATGTATTTCTCCTTGCCGAGGATCCTCCGGATCGCTTCGAGCAGGTTTTCGGGAGCGGTTTCCTCGGTCAGATATCCGGCAGCCCCGCAGCGGATGACCCTGAGGACGTATGGGTCCTCGGGATGGACGCCGAGTACCAGCACCGGAATTGACGGGTACAGCTTCCGCAATTCTTTAAGGATCTTGATCCCGTTTCGACCGGGCATCGTGATGTCCAGCAGGATGATGTCGTATCTGTTTTTCTTGAGCTTTTCGAGCAGGTCCTGGCCGTCGCGGGCCTCGACGACCCCTCCGATTTCTCCGGATTCAATAAGGATCTGCCTGAGCCCGTCGCGGACGACCGGGAGGTCATCGGCAATGATGATCTTCACCTTCCCTTTCATCGGCGCCCTCTCTCCGGGTCTGAACCGGCGGTCATTTTCTTTTTGACGGGTTTGACCTTCGGCGCAGGCATCCCTTCCGACGGAATCCTGACATCGACCGTGGTGCCCATCCCCGCCTTTCCCGCTATAACGCATTCACCGCCGCAGTAGCGGATTCTTTCGCGCAAGCCCATAAGCCCGAATGAAGATCGATCGTCGGCCGCCTCCGGGGATATCCCGATACCGTTATCGGTGACCGTCAGGCGCGTTTCGTTGTCCCGCACCGATAATTCAACCCTGACCTGCGAGGCCCCGGCATGACGAAGAATGTTCGTGGCCGCTTCCTGAAAAATCCTGAAAAGTGCGACCGCATGCTCGTCTTTAATCGCCGCTTCATTTTCCGGTACGATGATTTCGAACGGTATGCCCGAGCGTTTTTCGAGGTCCCGGGCCAGCCACTCTATCGCCGCGGCGAGTCCAAGGTCGTCGAGTACGCCCGGCCGCAGTTCGGAGCATATTCTTCTTACGTTGTGTATGATGTCATCCGTCAGTTTCAAGGCCGAATTCGCCTTCATTCCGATTTCGGCCTCCCCCGGGGACAGGTGTCTGGTCATCCATGACAGGTCGATGCGCAGGGCCGTCAGCATCTGTCCCAGCACATCGTGAATTTCCCGCGCGAGACGGAGGCGCTGGTCCTCAAGGGCGGTCTGCAGGTGGGCTGAGAGCAGTCGGAGCTCCTCCTCGCTGGAACGCACCATTCCTTCGAGCCTGCTTCGCTGCATGGCCATCTCGATAGCGGCGAATACCTGGGCGTTGATGATGGGTTTCAGCACATAGCCGTAGCAATCCGCGTCGCGCGCCCGCTCGATCGTTTGCATGTCGGAATGAGCGGTGATAAAAACCACGGGGATGTCGTGGATTATTTTGAATTGCCGTGCGGCTTCGACGCCGTCCATGTCCCCCGAAAGCGAGATGTCCATGAGGACGAGGTCGGGTCTCCGGGCGGCCGCAGCCCTGAGCGCGTCGGGTCCGTTTGTGAAGCGGTTAATGACCTCATAGCCGCCTTCCTCGAGTATTCCTGAAATATATTTCCCGATAATCGAATCATCCTCGACCATCAATATTTTCAGTCCGGGCTGGGGCATAGTGGTTTTCCCGCATTCAACAGGATTGCGCATCATAGCTCTCTGTATGCCGTTTAGTGTATACCGGTTAATGGGTATAGTCAAGCGGGGAATATGATGTTCGCTTCCATATAAAAATTACTTGTTATAAAACACTATTCTGAGTGTGGTATACTGGATCATGTGCTTTATTGAAGGGATATCGGCGCTAAATACGGTGATATCAGGTATTACGATGTTTTATGTCCGTTCCGAGGACACTATCGCAAGCAGGGAAGGCGGCGGATTCCATGTTCGATGTGCTTTTTATCACTACGCTGGTCCTGTTTGTCGTCACATCGGTGTTGTGCATTTACTCACTTCATACCGATGACGACAGGCACAGGAACAGGGCAAGACTACTACTGATCGCCGCCATCGCGACGTTTGTCGCGCTGGGTGCGGTTCGCTTTTATCTCACTTCCGACGATGGAGTCGTGAGGGGGGCGTTTACGATCTGGGGATATTTTTATCTTCTCGCGCTTGCTCTCGTGGTTCTTCTCGTTTATCTCTACTTTTCGCGGTGGAAGGCCCAGTGGTGGTCGTTCACCACGCTTGCGGTCCCTTCCATTACCCTGGTGCTCATAATCTCGACTCCCTTTCTTGATTCAGCCAGGAGAATCACGGTCGAAACCGGGCACTGGCTGCTCCCGCTCCACATCGTAATAGCCATCCTCGGGGAGATTTTCTTTTTTCTGAGCTTCATCGGTTCGGTGCTGTATCTGGTGATGGAATGGCAGCTGAAGAAAAAGGCCTCGATGCGCTTCATCTTCCGCCTTCCCACCCTGGAGTCCATTGAAAAATTCAACAGGTGGGCGATCGCGCGGGCTTTTCTGCTTCTTTCACTCGGGCTGGTTTCCGGAGCGTTCGTCGCATACACGGTGTTCGCCACGCCGTTTCAGGGAAGTCCGAAGGAGATCATCCTGTACACCTCATGGGTTGTGATGCTGAGCCTCTTCTGGCTGCGCTATGGCGGACGGCTCAATCCCCATCGGGCCAGCCAGCTTAACGTGCTTCTTTTCGTCGTGCTCATGTTCATCTTTATGTTTGCCAACATCTATATCACTATGGGGTTCCACGGCTTCAAATGAAAGAGAGCATGAACAGGCTCGAGATCGGACTTATCGG
>JBFZEY010000379.1:0-3043 GCA_041306625.1 Spirochaetota bacterium
GGCTTCTTCGAGCCGATCAGCCGGGATTGGAAAGGGCGCATGGTGATGCAGAAGCTCTCATGGATAGTGGCGGGCGCCATGACTTTCACAATCGTTGTGGTATGCGCGATGCGCTTTTTCCCCGACCGATACAGCAATTTAGTTATTGCTACCGGAGCGGCCCAGCTCTGTATTTTCCTGGCGCTCATATTCCGGACCGATAAATTCCTCGTTGTCGTCGTAAACTATGCACCCGTAACGCTTGTTTTCCTGGGGCTGAACATCCACGGTCTTTCGTCGGGGACGGGCAGCCTTAACCTTGTTATCGGACTGCTAATCGCATTCATCGCATCGGCGATACAGGTGGCAAAGGTCAATGTCTTTCGTCCATTGGACTGGAACGGGCTTTATCACCTGCTCATGATGGTCGCGACGGTGTTCTTTTATCTGGGCGGGATTGATCTAAAGTGATCATGTACCGTTGATATGGTCTTTGAGTAAACCGGCAAGAGTTGTGAACTTTAGCAAAAGGAATGACTGATGGCGACGCGGGGCGCATACGGCGTAAAGATCGACGGGAAATACATGCTCAACTACCACCATTTCGATTCATATCCGGGATGGCTGGGGAAGGAGATATGCATCCTTATAATCAGGATTAACGCCGAAAACGGCTGGGAAACCTTTCGCGAAAAATTCATGTCGGTGATTCCCGTTTATCCCGGCGACGTCGCCCCCGATGAGTTTGTTAAGAAATACTGGAACCCGCACGAGGACAGGGCTCCCGGCAAGGGAACGGTGGAATGGTACAATCTGCTGCAGGGATTCCGCGGGGCGAAGCTTCTCTCCGCGATATATGACAGGGATATCCATCACTTTCCAGTGGCGAATGACTTCCTGCTCGATTCGCTCTGCGAATACGGCTATGTAATAAACCTCGACGAAATGACGCTGGAATACTATCGCGGGCTTCAGCAGTCACCTCAGCCCGATAATCCGCATGGCATTAAACCGAACATGGACGGGTATTATCCCTGCCGGCTGGCCGCTGCGTTCCCGCTTGCCGGTGTTAACGATGCAACGTATATGGAGATGTCGGACGACATCAAATAGCGCGCTCGAGAAGGCCGATCGCCTCTATATGCATGGTACCGGGGAACATGTCGATGAATAGAATCTTTTTTAGCGGATATCCGGTCGCGGCGAAATGCCTGATGTCGCGCGCGAATGTGGTCGGGTTGCACGAAACATAGACGATCCTGCGCGGACACAGCCCGGAGATGACGCCGCGCGCAGCGGCCGATATTCCCGCCCGTGGCGGATCGAGAATAACGGCATCAACGCCATGTCCCCGGGCCTTGAACGAGGACGCATCGGCGGCAAGAAAGGCCGCCGATGCGATATTGTTGGCACGCGCATTTTCAACGGCGGATGTAATCGCGATGAGGTCGCGGTCAACACCGGTCCCGGGATTTCCCCGGCGTGCGAGGTGGAGCGTAAAGAACCCCACTCCGCATCCAATATCGATAAAGCGATCGTTCTTTTCGAGCCCTGCGAGCTCCCCGACCGCCAGGAGCATTCTTTCACGTAAAAAGCGGTTCGATTGGAAGAACGAGGCGATGTCTCGCCTGTAGGCAATGCCGGCCACGTTCTCCTCAACTATCCTGTGGGCTTCGGTTGAACGCAGTACGCGGCCCTGAGCATCCTCCGCTATCCTGAACTCTCCGGCACCCCCGGGCGCTCTTTCCATCAGCCCGGCCGCAATTTTTTCAGAAACCAGCAGGCAGCCTCCAGGTGGAAACGAAACAAGCGATGATGTGCCGCGTGCGTAAAAGCCGGTCTCGCCTCCATCGTACTTCACCGTGGCGTGACTGCGGTAGTGGAACCTGTGGCCGCTGATCGTTGTGATTTCAGGGATAGAGTCTTTCGGGAACGCCCCGATGCGCTCGATGCTTTCGACAAGAATGTTTCGTTTCAGTTCGAGTTCATTTTCGTAGGAAACGGCAAGGTAATCGCACCCGCCGCACCGGGTGTAATTGGGGCATTCGGGCTGTATGCGCATATTTGACGGCTCGATGATTAGAGCGATCTCGCCGAACGCATGGCTCTTCTTCTCAACGGTTATGGCCGCACGAATCCGGTCACCGGGGAAGGCATAGGGTACGAAGACCGCCATGCGGTCGAGAAAGCCGAGGCCATACCCGCCGTAGGCGATTTTCTGGATTAGCAGTTCACAGTGTCTCATCAGGAGATAGCCGTTTACGGTCGTTTTAATTGCAAGAAAGAAACGGTCTGGTATCCGGGGAAACCGGCATCAACCCGCCGCCGGAACCTCCGCCTTTCGCGTTCGGACACGTATGGCCGCGCTGCCGCGCACGGGGCATTTATTCTCACAGATGCCGCATCCGATGCATATGTCCTCGAGCACGTAGGGAAGCTTGACCATGACCGATTCCCCCTTCTTATTCAGCACCGTATCTTCCCTGAACTTGATCGACTTGGTAACGGTAGGGCATACCTCCTCGCAGACAATGCATTCGCGTCCCTCGGCCCATGGAATGCACAGGTCTTTTATAAAATAGGCCGTGCCGATGACCGTGGTCTCTTTATCCGCGATGTGAAGCCTTGTTATCGCGCCGCTGGGGCAGACCTCGGTGCAGAGTACGCAGTTCTTTTCGCACCAGCCGATGCGTGGTATGAGGCGGGGCGTATAGATGCCTTCCAGGCCCGATTCGAGCAACGCGGGATGAAGCGCGTTGTTGGGGCATACCTTCATACAGGCGCCGCACCGTATGCACGCGTCGAGGAATTCATCCTCGGGGAGCGACCCCGGAGGCCTGATGATTTCTCCGAAGTCGGCTCTGCGCGCCGCGTTGAGTCTGAACGCCGGAATAAGCGCAATCGATGCGACGCTTCCGGCAATGAGTGCTCGGCGTGAAATGGAAGGTCGCTCGGGGACGGCGGTGATGGATGCCGGTTCGGCAGCGCCCTCTCGTTCCGTTGAGAAAGGTCTGATGACGCAAAAAGAGATGGCGTCGTATTCGCAGGATTTGAGACATTCCAA
>JBFZEY010000380.1:0-2994 GCA_041306625.1 Spirochaetota bacterium
CCGGACACGCCGAAACCTTTAAGCGAGCTGACGCCGGCGGAACTCGGAAAGCTCTTCCCCATTATCCTCGCGGACTACGACGAAGGCTGGCCGCTGCGCTACGCGGAGGAACGGGCGGCGCTGGCGGCCATACTCGCCGCAACGCCGGTGAAACGGATCGACCACATAGGGAGCACCGCCGTACCGGGACTACGGTCCAAGCCGACGATCGATATCCTGGTGCAGATCGATCCGGCCGCCGATACCGCCGCGCTCATCGACGCGATGAAACGCTCCGGCTACGAGTACACCGAGCGCCCCGACAACCCGCCGCCGCACCTGATGTTCATGAAGGGCTACACGCCCGAAGGCTACCGCGGGCAGGCCGTCCACGTCCACGTGCGCTATCCGGGCGACTGGGACGAGGTGTACTTCCGCGATTATCTCAGATCGCACCCCGACACGGCGCGGGAGTACGAGGCGCTTAAACGCGCGCTCGCGGAGCGATTTCCGAACGACCGCGAGGCCTACACGGACGGCAAGACGGAATTCGTGCGGCGGGTGTCGGAGGAGGCGAGGGGGGATGCCGCCCTGAGGCGCGATCACGCCTGACCGCGGCGCGAATCCCGGGCCTTCGCCTCCAGGCCCTCCGGTGGGGGCGTCCGTATGATGCGGCGCGGGGCCGATGGCAAGCCGAAAGACCGCCCGAAGGCGTGCGCGCGCGTGCGCGCCATCAAAACTCCACCGCGTGCCCCTCTTGACAAACGCTCGAAATCCCGCTACCATACGGCACGACCGTAAACGCCGCACCCGTATGGATGCCCGAGAATGAAAAAACTGATGATGGTACTGTGCGCGGTATATTGCATGGGGTTCCCAATGAACGCTAACAGCCAGACGCCAAACACACCCGATAAGCGCTGTTTAACAAAAAAAAATTTCATGGCGATCGTTGCGCACATACAAAAAAAAGGCGAACTCCGCAACCCGGAGGATGCTCGGGGTAAACGAATAGCGATACACGGCTGGGACATCAGCTATGAGGTCGACGGGGATCGAAAAATATTGCGCTTCTCGAAAACAGGGCGCGACTGGACCCTGGGGTCGATAACTCTCGAAAACGGCGCGGTCACCGTCTATTCCACGGTCAAAGAGTATAAGGCCCATGAAAAAATAAAAAGCGAGATCACCGGACTGTTCTGTGACATGGCGTTGAACAGGTAAAAGGCAGGGCGGATAAAAAGAACAGCAGCCCGAAGGCCCGCGCGGGACAGGATGGGAACTCACCCCCTGTCCCCCTCTCTTTGAACGAAAGAGAGGGGGGATCCTGGCATACGCATGGTGGTGGAACTCCCCCTTCTCTTCTTTGAAGAGAAGGGGGCCGGGGGGATGAGTTGCTCACGCCGAAACCAGCTCCCTAACCGCCGCCCCGATGGCGGCCAGAAGCGGAAAAAGAAACAAACTCCACACATACCGGTACACGGGCATCGTCCACACGAAGCCGTCGATAAAACCGTACCCGAGCCCGGTGGTGACGAGCGCCCCCAGCGCCGCCGCGGCGAGGCCGGCGAACACGGCCGAGACGATCCGTCGCCGGCTCGACGCGCCGCCGGCGCCGGCGGCGATGACGACGCCGCAGAGCGTCGGGAGCAGTACCACCAGCGGGGCAATCTCGCCGAGGGAAGGTATGCGCGCGGCGAAAAGAATGAAGCAGAAATCAACGACGCCGGAGACGGCGGCGGCGGCGAGTGCCGTCGCGAAAACGTGCCATGAGCGCGGCGCCATGAGCTTCCGGCGGTCGGCCCGCTCGCGGATGCGGCGCCGCTTGGTGAGCGGCAGGTTGTAGAACAGGCTGAAGACCCGGTGCTCCAACAGCGCCCCCTTCTCGCCGAACACGGGTACCGCGTGCACCGCGTCGGTGGCCCAGTACGCGGCCATGAAGCGCGCCAGGGTGGGGTAGCGGTAGGCCATCTGGATCGGGAAGGAGAGATAGCCGATGTACTTGAAAAAGCCGATCGAGAGCGCGATTGAGTAGTCCTTTAAATTACGTTCGCGGATAACCACGTAGAGCACGTAGAGGCCGCGCGTTAGCGAGCCCGGCGAGATCGGAATGAGCTGAAAGAGCGCGACGATGCCCAGCGCGATCCCCCATGCCTGCGCGCGCGGCAAATCAGGATGGGTAATGATAAAATAAGCGGCGAGCGAAAACGAGACCATCTGGGTAACCGGGAGCGTTAGCACGTGCACCGCCAGGCTCTTTAAATATTTCTGTATGAACGGCTCGTTGATCTGCGAGAGGATCTCGGCCTCGTCCTCGCGCGTTATGATCTGGCGTTTCTTGCCGTCGAGCACCATGCCGCGAAGCCATTCCTCGCGCAGGGCCGCGTCGAAATAGAGCCTGAACGGCCGCACGAAGAGGAAGTTCAGCCGCTCGCGGAAATAGTCGCCCTGGGAGAGGAAGCGGTGCAGGCCCACGGGCAGGAACGAGAGGACAAGGTGCGCCGCGTAGCGGACGGGGGAATCCGCGATAGCCTGCGCGCGTGCCGGGAGCACGCGTCCCTCGTAAAGCCAGCCCGCCGCGTTCTCGCAGCGATGGCCCCTGAGCGTCTTCAGGAGATAGCGCACGCTCGTAAGGCATTCCAGGTAGTGGGCGCGCCGCGCGCGGTGCCCGATAAGGCCGCGGACGACCCTGCCGAGCACGGGAACGAGCCCAAGCAGCCTGAACACGAACACCAGCGGCAGGCCGCGCCGGAGCGCGCGCGCGAAGCCGGCGTCGATTGCGTCCCCGGTCTCCCAGCCGTCGATGACGCTTTTCCTGATCGTTGACCAGAGCGTCGTGTCGTAGAGCAGGCGCCAGCCGTTGTGCGTGATGTCGGGCATCGAGTCGCGGTAGACGCGCTCATCCTTTTTGAGGTGGGAAAGATGCGCCTCGAGCCCGCGGAAGGTACCGCGGTTATGCGCGATGAAGGCCTCGAGCTTCGCGATGTCGCCCCGGTCGAACTGCACCAGGCTACC
>JBFZEY010000381.1:0-3473 GCA_041306625.1 Spirochaetota bacterium
AGCGGAAGAATCCGGGAGCGCATCGATCGATACAGACAGGGACTCCCCTCCGAAGAAACCGCCAAAAAGCGCAAGTTTTCCCGCGCACTTATTTTGATCAACCTCATACTGCTGGTGGCGATGGTTTTCGTTTTCAAGCGTCCGGTCGATCGCACGTATCATTCCACCAGCATCGAATTCGACGGCGCGCTGTACCGGCTCTCTATGGTCCGCGATACGAAGGGCGGAGGGTATCATGCCTCAATAAGCGTCGAATCGGCCGCCGGCGACTATCGAACCATTGTTTTCATACGACCTCTCGCCGAACTTGCTATTTTGTATGATAACAGCGTGATCGATCGTTTCGACATCGGAGAGTCCACTACCCGCCTCGTGCTCCATCCCGGAGAAACCAGGAATTTCTCCAGGCGTATCTCCGACGCAAAACTGATCGAATTCCGCAACGAGCACCCTGAAACGCTGGTGCCGCCGAGAAGGACCATTTTTTCCCGTGACCAATTCATCCCCCTGAAGGCCCGTCTTACGATCAATACCGGGGGGAAAATAACGACAACGCTCAATTTTAACTACGAGGTTCAACGGTGACCGACAGACCGTCGTGGGACGAGTATTTTATGAAGATCGCCGACGATGTTTCTACGCGTGCGACCTGTGTGCGCCGCCGCGTGGGGGCTGTCATCGTCAAGGACCGGCGCATCCTTACTACCGGCTACAACGGGGTGCCGGCCGGCATCACCCACTGTACGCCCGAAACATGCCTTCGCACGATCTACAACGTCCCCTCGGGCGAGCGCCACGAATTGTGCCGCGGACTCCATGCCGAGCAGAATGCCATCATACAGGCGGCATACCATGGCGTATCCATAAAGGACGCCGTGATTTACATCACCAACCAGCCCTGTTCCATCTGCACCAAGATGCTTATCAACAGCGGCATTCGCACCTTCATCATTCGCGACCCGTACAACGACGCACTCGCGCAGGATATGATCCGCGAGGCCGGAATCGAGATGATCGTCTTTCATGGCTAAGGCAGCCGTATCCGCACGAGGTACGGCTGATATTCCAGAGGATGCATGTAAATAGCGTATAAGTCCCGGCCCTCTGAAAAAATCTCTTTCCCCGAATAGTACCAGGCCCCCGGACCGTCATCACCGCCCGGCAGCTCGGGCGGCTCATAAACGGTTAATGCCCGCGCTGATTCGATTGCGGTGAATTCTGCGAACCTCACCACTTTGATCGCGCCTGTCTTCACACTGCAATATACGATTATGTATTCACCCCTGCCCTCGTCGAACGACAACGAGCATTCGCCGGCCACATCTCCGAAAAATCCGTGAGCGCGGTCTACACTTCGCACCCAGGAGCCATCTGCCGCCAGGAACTCGTATGCGCGCGAATCGTCGATACCTTCCAGCGGAGAGCGTGCCAGCTTGACCGGTGAGGCGCCGTCTTTGTCCACATACTGACCGATCGTGTACACCATGCCGGAGCGCTCCGTTACGCTCGCTCCGAATGCCGGAGCCTTGCCCGCGAAGAGGTCGGGGAGTCGCCGGAATTCTATCGCCTGCCCCGGTCGCCACGCTGGAGGGACTTCCCATCGCGCGATTCCTACCCCTTCCATCCTGAAGCCGAAGGCCTTCCCCGGTTCCGTGATGCGGATTCGGAGATAATAGACGTACAGGGCGTCCCCCCTCCGCAGACCGTCAACGGCCCAGAGACGGTCCCGCTCGGGTCGCTCACCCGGCCTTAATTTTAAAAACTGCGCCACACGTCCGCCCTCGCGATGGAAGCTGAATCGGAGATTGCGCACGTTTGCAGTCGAAATCGAAGGGGAGAACGCTATCGAGTTGGAGATCATGGAGGCCACGTCGGCTTTTTCAGAAAAGGTAGCCGACGCGGAGACCCGGCCCTTCCACCGGCCGAGTAACGTGTCGCCGAACGTCCACATCGTGAGAGCGTCATTGAAGGGAATCGGCGTCACGCCGTCCTGACCGAGGACCGACTCCAGCCTGGAAACGCCGAATACGCCAAGGTTTTCCGCACCGCGGGAGCAGGAGAAAAGAAAAATCAACGATACCGCTATAATCGCAAAGGGCCCTGATCGGCGATGTTTCATTTACCGTTCCTTCTCTCCGCGAACCATCGGCACGAAACGCACATACGTGACGGTCCGACGTATTATCGACCCTCCACGCTTTTCAATGACGACGAGCTCCTGATTAAAGTCCCCCTCGGGGGCTACCAGTAAGCCACCGTCGGCAAGCTGATCAATGAGAGACTGGGGGATCTTTGGAGGACTGGCCGTAAGCATTATAACGTCGAACGGCGCTTTTTCGGGCCAGCCGCCGTACCCGTCTCCAACGCGCACGCTAACGTTTGAGTACCCAAGATTCTTCAGCCGCAGGGCCGAGGCTTTCCCGAGCGGGTCGACAATTTCTATGGTGTATACCTCCTTCGCGAGAAGCGAAAGCACCGCTGCCTGGTAACCCGACCCGGTTCCAATCTCAAGCACCTTTTCGTTTCCTCCGAGGTGGCACAGCTCGCTCATCAATGCGACGATATACGGCTGGGAAATGGTCTGTCCGTAACCTATGGGAAGAGGATGGTCCTCGTACGCGGCGCCGATCTGCTGGTCGGGCACAAAACGGTGGCGCTCCACCGAGCGCATGGCCGCGAGTACGCGCTTGTCGGTCACCCCCCGTGACTCTATCTGTTTTTTCAGCATATTGTCCCTGAGATTCTCCAACGAAGCCTCCTTTCCCGCGCTGCAGACGAAGCATATGCAGAAAGAAAGCGCCAGCAGACAGGAACCGCGCAGTTTTCGTTTCTTTTGTTTTAATTGCATTATTTCGCCACACCGTAGTTTAAATCGAATTAGCTTTGCGGCTCTTGGCCCGCGCCGTAGATCTCCCCGTTTATTCCGCACATACGGCAGTCTGCCGTATCTTTATACGAACGCCGCCGTATTGTACCACCCGACAACAGGTATAATGTAAACATACAGGTTGCGCGTATCAATAATAAAACAATAATGTAAACCACAACCAATGCACCTTAATGGCCGGCATGGGGGTTCCTTCTACGGCGAAGCATCACCTGGACGCGTTATTTTACTCTTGACATAACCCGTACTTTATCGCTAATAGCAGAAAAACGGGCGTGTACAAAGCGCCGGAATACGCGGTATCCCCCGAATGTTTCGAGGATTTCCCGCAACGCTTCGTTATTGAGGTAAATACTATTCGCTGACGCCATTCTCTCGAATATAGAGTCCAGTAATGCAACAGATCATCACCGGCATCATAGCCTCCCCGGGAATAAAGATCGGCAAAGCCTATGTTTATCACGGAACCAATCTCATAATACCCAAATACACCGTTGAACCCGACCAGGTCGATAACGAGCTGGACAGGTACCGACAGACGATCGAAAAAACCAAGGCCGACATCAAAGCCATACAGGAACAGATT
>JBFZEY010000382.1:0-4469 GCA_041306625.1 Spirochaetota bacterium
GTCCCGAAAGGGCCCAGTTGTTCGAGGCGGGGGCGTTTCCGGGAAGCATGCACGCAAGCATTCCCGCCGGACCCCGAGCGGCGCCCGGGGCCTCGGTGAGCTTTTCGTGCGGCAGTTCGGCGAGCTTTTCCGCCTCGGCGAAGGGAAGCGCTTCATCGTGGTACACGGGCACGAGCCAGGCCGCCCGGCCGTATCCGACGCGCCGCGCCAGCAGGAGGAAGTTGAGCTCCTCGCAGAAGTTGAATGAAATGCCAAGGTTCAGCATTGCGAAGACGTAAAGCGAGTCCTCCGGGGTCCACGGTTCCGGGCGGTGGCCGGTCAGGGAAAACTCGGCCGGGAGTTTTTGTGTTTGAATGAAGGCGCTCACGCCGCGCGAATAGCTCTCGAGGATACGGAGCGAGTGCGGGTCGATCGCGGCGAGGGCGGCGCCGATCGCGTCCTGGATGTCGAGCGCGCGGAGAAAGCGGTCCAGGGGGAGCGAGTCGGGTCCGGTGAACTCGGAAAGCCGTCCGCGGCCCGCCATCCGCATCACCTCCATCTGCCACAGCCTGTCGGTCGCCGCGGCGAATCCCGCGCCGAAGAAAAGGTCGCCCTCGTCGTCCGCCTCCACGAACGGGACGCCCAGCGCGTCGCGCCGGATGATGATGTCGCCCCGCGCCCCGGCAAGCGAGATCGTTTCGTTCGAGATATCGGGTGTTTTAAAATATACGGTATACAGCGTTGCGCAGGCGGTGAGGAATACGAGCGCGCCGGTGGCGATAAGGGCCATGTACAGTATCTTTTTCTTTCTCGTCATGCGGTGGTGTCCGGTGGTGGTATCGAGCGCGCGGGGCGCGCATTTCCGTATGGCAGCCTTGATACTACGGTCGGCCCTGTGTCGAAGTCAAGAGTATAATAGCGGCAGTGGTGTTTGTCCGGGCGGGGAGATAACCGGTGGGGCCCGCGCGGGGTGTGGCAGGGCCGTGAAATATAGAAACTGTTGACAGACCGTCGGGCTTAGTGGTATGGAATGGGGCGGGACTACTTGGAATCGCCTGCCCGCGGAGGATATCATGCACGATATGCTGATCAAAGACGGAACGATCATCGATGGAACAGGGAAGGCCGGTTTTCGGGGCGATATCGCGATAACCGGGGGCCGAATTACCGCCGTGGGGGATGCCGGGGAAGGACCGGCCCGCGAGACCATCGACGCGTCCGGCAAAATCGTGGCGCCGGGATTCATCGACCTGCATTCCCACGCCGATTTCGTCATGCCGCTTGCCGACCACGACCGCATCCTGAAGCCCCTGGTGATGCAGGGGGTCACCACGTTCGTCGGCGGCAACTGCGGCTTCTCCGCCGCGTACGTTCCCGAAAAGAACAGGGGCCTGGTCGCCGCGCACCTGGAGAACCTATCGGGCCGGCCGATGGATGACATCATCACCTGGCGCACGCCGGCGGAATATTTCGACACGGTCCGGGCGAAGGGCATGCTGCTCAACATGGGCATGCTCGCCGGGCACGGCACGCTTCGCATCGCTTCCTCGGGCCTGGAAACCCGCCTGCTCTTCCCCGACGAGATGAATGCCATGGAGCGCCTGCTCGAGGAGTCCCTCGAGATGGGCTGCCTGGGGCTGTCCACGGGCCTGCAGTATTTCCCCGGATCGATGAGCGATACGGACGAGCTGGTGCGCATGGGCTCCGTGCTGAAGAAATACGGCGGCATCTTCACCTCGCACCTGCGCAGCTATTCGCATACGCTCGACCTTGCCATGGAGGAGGTCTTCGAGGTGGGAAGGCAAAACGGAGTGCGCCTGCAGATCTCCCATCTCTACTGGCAGCCCTATTCGCGCGGCCTCGCCGCCGTCACCAGGCAGGCCGTGCGCCTGGGCTCCTTTGCCTACAACAGGCTGAAGCTGCCGATCCCGGTCGAGAAGGGGCTGGTGCCCAAAATACGGACGATCGAGAAGCGACGCCGGGAGGGCATCGACGTCCATTTCGACATGGTGCCCACTTCTCAGGGCTTTACCGAACTCCTCGCGTTTCTTCCCCCGTATGTCTCACAGGGGAGCAGGGCGCAGGCGCTCGAGCGTCTCGCCGACCGGGCCTTCCGAAAGCGCGTGCTCCACGATATCGATCACGTCGAGCCCGACTGGCCGCACCGCGAAGGGGCGACCTGGTCGTTCAACTATCTCAAGATGACCGGCTGGGACGGCCTTCGCGTGATGGCGGTGCCCACCGAGGGCAACCGCTGGATGGAGGGAAAGACCTTTCCCGAGATCGCAGGGGAGACGGGCGGGGAGGCCTTCGACGTAATCTGTGACCTCCTCATCGAGGAGAACGGACAGGTGCTGGTGTTTCATACGCCGACCGTGCCCGACGATCCCTTCGTGTTCCGCTCGATGTGGGCGGGGTTCACACACCCGCTTTCGATGCCCGCGACCGACGCGATCCTGCGCCCCGTCGGGCGTCCGGCCCACGTATTCTACGACTGTTTCCCGCGCTTCATCCGGGCCTTTACCGTTGAAAGGCGCATGCTCGCCATGGAGGAGGCGATACGAAAGATCACCTCGCTGCCCGCGGAGGTTATGGGCCTCGATAAACGGGGAGCGCTCGCCAGGGGCTTCCATGCGGACGTCGTAGTGTTCGACGGGGCCCGGCTTCGAAGCGGGGCGGATTTTTATAATCCGGAAGTGCATCCCGAAGGGATCGAACACGTCCTTGTGAACGGTAAAACGGTGGTGCGGGAAGGCTCACTTGTTCCGGGAGTGCTGGCGGGCGATGTCGTTCGGCGGGGGGCATAAAACGCGTGCGCCCCGATTATTCTTGCATCCTTTTCCGGATGGTGGTATGTTGACATTACAGATATACAGGGCGCACGTCCCGATTACGAACTATCCGATATTACGAGGAATCCTTTATGAAGACACCCCAACAGGCCGCGCGGGAATTCCTGGAATTTTTCGAGGTGCGCACAACGGAAAACGGCGAGACGTGGAGGCCGGTTGAAGGCGCGCCGCCCGAGCTCAAGCGGCTCGTCCGAAACGCTCACGGTGATTACATGCCCGACGATTATCGATACAACTTCATCATGGAAGCGTTGCGGCTGGTCGCTGAATGCGAGGATGTGGAAACCATCAAGATGATACCCGACAACGAGCCTTCGCGCCTGACCGGCTGGCTCCACAGCAAGATAAACCGGCTTCGATACATGACGATCGCCATGATTGAATATGATCCCAAGGACAGCCTCCATCTCCTTAAAACGGCTCAATATATCGAGAGGCAGGAGGTCCTGGAGGCCGTGATAGATGCATTGCGTTCCGCACTCGGCGAACGCGCCTGATCGATTTTTACCCTTCGAGAGGAAAATCATTATTCCGGCAGGTGGCCATGAAATTTTTCAGGATAGTGCTGGCGTTGCTGATTGTTCTTGGCGGGCGGACGGGAGCGTTTGCGGTCTTCGAGCTTGCCGGATACGGCGGCTATTCGTGGGGCCGGCACATGGTATATTATCCGGAGCGCGAAACTGACCGCAGTGAGGGTCCGCAGTTCGGAGGGTACGCTCATTTTACCACCGGTCTATACCCGGTCCGGATCGGGGCCGGGCTCTTTCACAACTCCTCGACCCTCGACACGCGAAAAGACGGCGACGATACCGATGTCATTCAAAGAACTACCGGTCTGTCGCTCGCTTTGCAGGTGACTGTTCCCGCAACCGACCTGGCGGTGTATGGACGGGGCGGCTTCTCCTGTTACGATCACTATATCCTGAAGCCCGACGCCGGGGCGCGAAGAACCAAGGGGCGCTATTTCTCAAGCGGCATGGCGGGGGCCGGGCTCGCCTATGCCCTCGACGGGCCGCTCTGGATATTCACCGAGTATTTTTTTCAAAACAGCAAGTATGACGACAGCGACAGGGAGTTTTTCAGAACACATTCGGTCAATATGGGTGTGAAACTTTCGATTTGACCGAAATGCCCCGTCCGCGCGTTTACAGGGATTTTTGCCCGTTGATTTTATCGTCCCGGCAGGTGCAAATCCTTGACATTCTGATTCGGTGAATCTCAATTAAAGCCGTTGAGCGGGCCGCACCCGCAGCGCGATGAACCGGTGAACACCATGGACAACGACAGGCGAAACGAAATCACAGAGGCGATAAAGGCGAACAGGGACAAATTCCTTCGCTACAACAATGTCAAGACGGCGAACCTCTATTCGTCCATCCCCGACCAGAAGACGATCGACCTCTTCGAGGCGATTCCCTTCCTGATCGGGTACAACCTGCACGGGCTTCCCGGCTACATTCAGACCGACAGGATGCCCCAGGGTCTGCACGGCTTTCGCCTCGGGGAAAGGGGCGCGGCCTTCCTCCAGGCGCATTTCCCGTCGGTCCCTACCAGCCCTCAGAAACCGGAGGTCCCCTTTGTCCAGATGTTCGCGCTCATGGGAAGCGGCGGCACCATCGCCTACACCTCGCATTCCGA
>JBFZEY010000383.1:0-2558 GCA_041306625.1 Spirochaetota bacterium
GCGGAATGCACCCCCCGTCCCGCTATCATGACCGGGCACGCGGCTTCGGAGAGCATCGCCGCGATGCGTTGCGCGTCCTCCTCCCCGAGGCACGGCGCGGCCGCGCGGGCTCTCATCGAGGCCGGATACAGGCGAGGTGTCATCTTTTCCGTATCAACGCTCATGCCGAACAGGTTCATGCGTGCGAGCACGCAGGCCGGGCCGGGCCTACCGGTGACCGAATGCCGCGCAGCAAGCTGAATGCCGTGCAGCAGTTCGTCGGGCGTCGTGGCCACGGTCGTATACTTCGTCATGGCCCGCATCATTGCCGGGAGGTCGAAGCCCCCGTATTCGCCGGTCCCGTTCTGCCAGGGGCCGTACTGCGCGAGGCCGCCGTAATCGCTGGTATCGGCGATGATGACCATCGGCGAGCCGGCCATGTATGCCTCGAGTATGCCGAAGGCCGCGTTCGAACCCGCCCAGGCCCCCTGCGCGATCAGCGCCGCGGGCTTGCCCGTAATCCTCCCGTACGCGTCGGCCATGCAGGCCGCCGCCCCTTCCTGACGGGCGAGAATGCTGGTGATTCGGTCTCTTTTATTATGCAACGGGCCGTACAAAAAGAGTGCACCGCCGCCGGGCACGCCGAAGGTGTATTCCACACCGCTGTCGATAAGGGTGTCGACCGCCGCCTCGATGATTGGCTGTACCATGACCGTCTCCTTTACTATTGAATCATTTAATAGTACATCGTTTTAAAGCATCACTTCAAGCACCATATTTCAGCGCAACAGATACGGTATCTCCACATTGATCGCCTGCTGCGGACACTCGATCTCGCAGGGAAGGCAGAACCAGCAGGTGCGGTATCGCCCGAAGGCGACGCCGCACGAAAGGCAGCGCGACGCCTCGGAGCGCGCATTGTCCGCGTCGAAAGCCGATTCGATCTCGCCGCAATCGCCCTTCCCCGTAAACGCACGCATCCGGGGGCGCCGTGCATTAGTATCGATCTGAGTATGCGGGTTCAACGGGCCGCCGGCGTCTTCGTCGACGGGCACAGCGCGTCCGAGACCCATGGGTTCCCCGGCGAGAAGCCTATGTATCGACTCCGCGGCCCGTCGCCCCGACGCCATCGAATGCACCACCGAGGCAGGCCCTCCTGCCGCGTCTCCCGCGATAAACAAAGACGAGCCGTTCACCTGGAGCGTCAGCGGATCGACCTCGCCGTCAATTTGCATAGTATTCCGTTCCTGTCCCGCGGCGATGATCACCGTGTCCGCGTCCATGGTCACCGTCTCGCAGCTGTCCATTCGCGGCGCGAATGCGCCGCTATCGTCGAAGAGCCCCGTACAGCGCTGAAGCTCTATGCCGGACAGCTTTCCTTCCTTCCCGACAAAACCTGTCGGACCCCAGGCGTCGACAAGATGGACCCCTTCGGAAAGCGCTTCGTCGAGCGCCCATGAAAACGCCGGCATCTCGCAGCGCGCCTCCAGACAAACGATCGAGACGTGCTTCGCACCGCAGCGCAGGGCCGTCTGCGCGGCGTCGAGCGCGGCGTTTCCGCCCCCGATCACGACCACATTTTCGCCGACGCAGGGAAGCGACTCCGTGCGCGCCTCGCGCAGGAATGGAAGTGCATGGCGGACGCCGCAGAGCTCCTCTCCGGGGATTCCAAGTTTGCGAAATGACCCGCCGCCGGTAGCGATGAGCACCGCATCGAATTCCTCGAGCAGGCGTGCGCACCTCTCGTTGTCGACCCGTTCTCCAAACCCGAAGCGCACACCCATTTTATCCAACACGCCGATTTCCCGTTCGAACACCTCACTCGGCATCCTGAACTCCGGAATCGCCCAGCGAAGCATGCCGCCGGGAGCGCTTTCGGCCTCGAGTACAAGCACCTCGTGGCCGCGCAGTCGCAGATCATGCGCCGCGATCAGTCCCGCCGGCCCCGAACCCACTATCGCCACCCTCCTGCCGGTGGGATTCGCCGCTTCAACCGGCGCATCGACGCCGTCGAACCGGTCGGCCAGATAGCGCTTGAGGGCCCGGATGGCGAGGGCCGGGCTTCCATGCTCGTTGTGCGTGCAGGCCGTTTCGCACGGACGCGAACAGATCCTTCCTAAAATTCCCGGGAAGGGCAGCGTCTCTTTCAATACCCGGTACGCCTTTTCCTCCTCACCGAGCGCGATAAGCCGGACATAGCCCTGAGCGTTCACGCCCAGCGGACAGGCCGCGGTGCAGGGCGCGCTTTTTAGTCTCAAATTGTCCATCGGACACCGCTCAACGCACACACCGCAGGCTATGCATTTGTCCCGGTCGACCACGATGTTGTCGCTGAGCGCTTCGAGCAGGTTTCCGGCCATTCTTCGTTCCATGCGTATATTCACATCCGGATTATTTTCTTGTCGGTCATTCTGACGTCCTCGGGGGCGTCTCCCATGCTTAGGACGATGTGCTTCATATACTCATCGTCGTTGCGCTCGGGAAAATCCGTACGGAAATGCCACATGCCCCAGCGGCTCTCCTTCCGTGCCTTCGACGCGTGCGCGCTCATCGCGGCGCATTGAATTATGTTTTCTATC
>JBFZEY010000384.1:0-3805 GCA_041306625.1 Spirochaetota bacterium
ATCTACTTTGCCGTCTATTGAGGCGACTTCGGCCCGTTCGCCGCCCCGACCTTGGAACCGATGGACCGAATCTGTACTATAATATTTTTAGTTGACATAATCGAATATATATAGTATTACACACTTACAATATGCATTGCCGCCGCACAACCGGCACCGTCCAGGACCCGTAGTACAATCGGCCGGGTTGGATACCATGGAGCGATATGACTGTTTGTGCGCCCGGCATCCGGTACACTCCGAACGAGCACGGTGCTTTTGCGGCCGGACATGTGAAGAGTATAAACAGACAGGGACTCCCCTTACGCCCGAACAAAGTTATTCAAAAGAATTGGATCGTTTTTACGGTTTTTGTTGTATATTATGCAGATTGAGATATAGTATGCCGTAGTATAAAGAATTGAATCCGTCGCTGAACCATAGTGAATACCTGAAAAGGGAGGACCAGAATCTGAATCGGCAGACCGGCCCAAGGCCCTGTAAATATTCAACCATCCATTGGGACAGTTTAAACGGATTCAATGTAATGCACGTTTCCCCACTCCTTCCGTTCGCGATCGATCGAAGGGACAAACGGGATGATAATGCGCTTCGTCATAAACGCAAAAACGTCCGCGGTGCTTCAGCAAATGATGGTACTGCACTTATATGATTATTTTGTAATAATTTTATTTTCAACAAATTGACGGAATATTTTAGATGCCGGACCCATCCGAGCTAATCTGTATACCAAACTCCCACGGAGAGAGCGATGGAAAAACGAGCGAAAAGCATTGATATCACGATTAACCGGATTGAAAAAGCCCCGGACATTCCCAGCATGGTCGTCAATCAGGTGGTGGAGCTTATTACGACCGGGGTCCTTAAACCCGGAGACAGGCTTCCCTCCGAACTCGAAATGACCAGGCGCTTCGGCATAAGCAGGATATCGCTCAGGGAGGCGATGAAACTACTGGAGGCCAAGGGCTTCATCGAATCGCAGGGCAGGAAGGGCAAGTACGTCAAATCGGTCGTGGACAACGCTCTGCGCTCCCCAATCGAGGGCATGATTCTCGTCGACCACCGAAAGATCTGGGAACTACTGACCGTGCGCAGGATCATCGATTCCGAGGCGGCCGCACTCGCCGCGGAAGCCGCCACGGAAAAACAGATAAAAAAGCTCTATGCGTTCAAGGACCGGGCCGACGCCATGGGAATCGACAACATCATTATGACCAAGGAGGGGGGAAAGCTGTACGGGGAGTTTTACAACGACCTGTACGACGCAACCAACAACACCATCTTCTCCCATATGCTCAAAGCCATTTCATCCATTATACGCGGAGTACTCCCCTACAGCCGCGACAAGCTCATAAAGGTCAAGGGCAGCTCGCGCACCCTGTACGAACATCATGTGAAGATCATCAATGCGATCGAAGCGCGCGACGGGGTGACTGCCAAAAAGCTCGTCATCCTGCACGTTAATTATCTCGAGAAGAGCCTTAGGAAGGTGATAAAATAGGACACCCAAAGGGGCGCGTATCCCGCGCCCCTTTTCTCATCCCTCATTCTCTATCGTATCCCGCGCGAAATCAGCGACATCATCACTCTGGATGGCCCCCCTGGGACAAACATTGACACAGGTGAAACAGCCGGTGCACAACACTGAATCGATGGTGAATATCTCACCGTTGCGCGAAAGAGCCCGCTGCGGGCAGGCATCGACACACTTGTCGCAAAAAACGCAGGTTCCGCAGCTTATGCAGCGGTCGAGCTCGCGTGTTTCACTCCCGAAATAGGCCGCCTGTATCCTCCTCCGGGGCACGAGATGCCGTTCCGGATACACGAAGGGCGACCCGGCGCAGACGGCGTGCATCTGCATGGCGGCAAGCCGGCCGCTCCCGATGGCGTCCGTAACGAGCCCCGGCTTCAACAAATCGCCGCATGCGAATATCGCGACATCGCTTGTCACGAACGATTTCTCCGAGGTTATTACGTATCCCCTGTCATCGCGCATCACTGACTCCGGCAGATACGAGGAGTCGGGCAGCTCGCCGATGCTGAAAATCACGACGTCCGCCTTCAGATCGCTACCGTCTTTGAAATAAACCCGACGCTCGTCAAGCCGGTCGATGTGGCGGGGCCACAGTATTTCGGTACCGAGCTTACGCGCCATCTCCAGCTCCTTCCCGAAAGCCAGCGGCTTCTGGACGTCAATCGCCGTTACGCGTTTTGCTCCCAGGCGCCAGGCCTCACACGCGATGTCCATTCCCACGTTGCCGGCACCGATTACGACCAGTTCCCTGCCATGCAGATCCATGCTCCTGCCCTCGTTTATATCGACAAGGAACTTCAGGCCCGATAGAATCCGCTCGCCCCCTGCAAAGGGGATCGTTTTCGATACATGGGCGCCGGTAGCGGCGAGTACCAGGTCGTTCGTGCCGCGGATTTTTTCGAAAGCCGCCGCGTCGACCATTTGTTTAAGGTGGAACTTAATCGGCAGGGACCTGATTCGCCGTATGTCCTTCTCGAGCGTTTCGTCCGAAAGCCGATCGCGCGGGATCGCCTTGCGAAGCTTGCCTCCCAGGTCGTCCGCCGCGTCGTATACCGAAACCGCGTACCCGCGCCGGGCGAGCTGCCACGCCGCCGAAAGGCCCGCCGGCCCCGCGCCTACGACCGCGACGCTTTCCCTTCGGCGCGTTTTCGCCTGGAGGGGGTTGAAATCGGGATAAAACTCCCGCGCAAGTTTCTGTATTTCGAGCGGACCGTCGATCATCGCCCTGCTGCACGACTGCATGCAGGGCGCGGGGCAAACGGTACCGCAAACCGACATTCTGAAAGGAGTAAACTCGTCCATGAGCGTCTGCGCCTCTCGCAGCTTCCCCTCCCTGATCAGGTTGAAATAAACCGGCGTCGGAATCATCGACGGGCAGGTGTAGGTGCATGGAGGCGTGAGGTTGAGGTGCCGTGGTGTGTCGGTACGGATATTGATGCCCGGGGTATACAGCTTTTCGAAAGGCCGATGGCCCTTACGGGTAATCTTAATGAATTCATCGTAGATGCTTTCGGGCAGCTCGATCGTGAGGTCCCCGGAATATTCTCCGAGCGCCTTACGCAGAAAGGCCCTGTCATCGGCATCGATATCGGCGAATACGGCGCCGGGTCCGAGCTGGTACGGTTCCACGACTCCGCGGATAAAGATGGCCCCTCCGTGTATCCCGGTACCCACGCTGTGCCCGACAGGAGAGCCCTTGCGGTTTTCGAGGTTCAGAACGATGATCTTCCCGCCGGCCATGTACTCGCCGCAGTAGTCCTTTGTCGTCCCGCCGATTATCAGGCAGGGCACCTGCTCAAGGTATTCCTTCATGTGTATGCCGGCACGATACTCAACGTCCCCCTTGATGAACACCTTGCCGCCTCGCATCGAGTGTCCCGGAATTTCGCCCGCCTTGCCATGTACCACGATCTTTCCCGCGTTCATCGTATTCGCGGTGCCGTCCTGCGCGTTGCCGAATACGACGATCTCCGGGCCGTTCATGAACGCACCGAGGTCCTGTCCCGGCGTTCCGTGGATGAGGATCCTCGCATTTGCGTTGAGCCCTCCCCCGATGTAACGCTGGCCGAGCACGTTGTTGATTAAAACCTCCCTCTCGCCGCGCGCAAGAATCTCGCGGACATGCCGGTTGAGCATCCTGTAATAAATACCGCTAGCGTCCAGGCTTACCATATCTCATTCACTCCTCTTACGCGCCCGCGTGTTTTATTCCGAGAATGGACATCTCTCCGTCCGAAAGGCCCACGGCCCGAAGGCGGTCACGGTTTCCAC
>JBFZEY010000385.1:0-20513 GCA_041306625.1 Spirochaetota bacterium
TCGGAATAGTCCAGGCTGCCTTCACCGAAAGCGTCGTTTACCTCTCCTATCAGTTCCATGATGCCGGCCCTGGTGACGCGATACCTGTCCGGGTCTCCGTTATATGGTTTGTCGGTCGTCCCGATCAAAATGTGGCCGCGCCAGGGCGAGAGAAAAAAGCGGCCTGAAGGAGTCACGGCCCCCACGGTGTACTCGCCCGATACGAGTTTTTTCGCGGTGATGATATGGATTCCCTCGGACCTCCTGAGAGAAGCGGCATTGCTCCCGGAATCGGCCATGCCCAGCACAAAGTCGGCCCAGGGGCCGGCGCAATTGATGGTGACGTCTCCCCTGACGGAATATTTTTTCTCGTTAAGGAGGTCGCGCACATTCACTCCTTTAATATTTTTCCTTCCATCGGAGATAAAACCTTCCACCGCGCAGTAATTGGACACGCTGGCGCCGTAGGCCACGGCGGACTTTATGAACGCCAGGGTGAGCCTTTCTGGAAAGATGCTTTTACAGTCGTAGTAAATCGATGCCCCGGTGAGTCCTTCCCGGCGCACGGCGGGTTCGAGAAACAGGACCTTCTTCTTTGAGATGGTCCTGTGCGTGGGGAGGCGTTTGCTTTTATCCCAGGTGAAATTCTTGTCATAGGAAAGCAGATCGTAGAGTATCATTCCTATCTTGACGATCCACTTTCTGTTTTTGAGAGGCGTGTCGCGATGCAGTATCATCACCGGCATGGGATAGACGAAGTTGGGCGCGATGTTTTCCATCACACGTCTTTCGCGCAGGGACTCGCGCACCAGTCCAATCTCGCCGTTCGCCAGGTAGCGCAGCCCGCCATGGATCATTTTTGATGTGGCCGCCGATGTTGCCCAGGAGAAATCCTTTTTTTCAAACAGCGCGACGCTGAGCCCACGGGACGCGGCTTCGTAAGCCACCGAAGCTCCCGTGATGCCGCCGCCGATAACGATAACATCGAATTTTTTATCTTTACCGGTTTCGATAAAGCGTTTCATGGATTTTCGGCCCTTTCATAAATTGTCAGCCGGATCAACCGGCCTGTTACAGGTAACTTCGATTTTTTGCCCTGCATCTGTCATGGAGTATACGCATAAAAATTCGTCCTTTCGCTTATGATTATAAGTATGAACGTAAATTTTCACGATTAACCGATTTTTATAAATCTGGTATATGCTCAGAGATATATTCTCATTGCGCTGATCCCCACGACGGGACTCACGGGGAAACTCAAGGCTCTAGCCAGGGCCGCGTTTACCGAAAGATCTATGTCGGCGCTGATAAACGCCTGTACCCTCAAAAAATATTTTACCGTCATCTTTAATACGTCCGTTCACTATTCATTACACTCCGGGGGCAACACAGAACTGATACCACACGGCCCCCATGGTATTCATGTATGCTGACGGCCTCATCCGGCAGCGGAGGGAAAGTACTCAGGTTAAAGGAACGATATTCGCCTTCGAGCCTTTCAACTTCGCCATGACGAGTAGCCAGGCCGATACAAAGAAATTTGCACGGGACATGCTTATGGGATTGACGCCCATCTGTTTGCACAGCCCCGCAACACTCAAGGCCAGGTCGTTGCAGCCCGGGCTCGTGGTGACATTCTTTTTCCCCAGGCGGGCCTGGAGGGCGACGGCGTGGTCCTGGATGGCGCAGCTGCCGGCGATATGGACCCGACCCTTTATGGCGTCCACTTTGCCACGCGGAATACCCTTTCCCATGATCACGGTAAAGCCGCCCCTGCCCCTGTAGTCGCGGTAGAGTGATTCCATGATGCTTTCCGTGTTTCTTCGGCAGCCCTCGTCGCAACAGCGCTCCTTTCCCCTGAGAACGGGTACATCGGGCGGCAGGTCATTAAGAAGGTCATAGCTGAGATGCTTCTTTCTTTCATTGAAAAGATTTTTGTTCACGATGTCGATGGCCTTCAAATCGGCTACACCCAGGCCCTTGGCCCTGCTGAGATCAAGGTGCTTTACCTCTTTCAGGCTGAAGCCCATGAGCGCCGCGCCCACAACATCGACGGCAAGGGGATCGGGGCCTCCCAGAAGCAGGTCCATGGGGACAACGCATTTATCGAGATTATAGGCCGTGGGATAGTGCCCGTGGGTCGTGGCGATCAGACCGTCGACAAGGGCGAAGTCGGGGCGGATCACCTCGTAGATATCGGCGAACTTCTGGTGCAGGCGAAAATTGTGGTCGGGGATACGGCTCTTCTGGTGGACCAGGCCGAATTGGTTCTTTATCGACAACGTGACCTGGGACATGGAATGGGTCTTGAGCTTTGGTATGGAAAGATAAAAGTTTTCCCCGCGATTCTCGATGAGCCTCTCGTACACGAAGCGGGAAATATCAATAAACTCCTGGACCCCGTTAAGAAAAACCGGGACCGCGCCTGTTTCGTCCAGAAAGACGGGAACCGCGCCTGTTTCTTTGCAGACCTTCGTGTAGCCCGTCACATGAAAGACCAGCCGCGTGAAATTGGCCTGGGTGCTGTTCTCCATGACATACACCGTCCGCGCCCCGCACTCCCGGAAATAGAGAATGGTCTGCCGCAGTACTTCCGGGTCCGTGTACACGCTGGTTTCGGAACCCACGCCGTTCACCTTAATGTACACGTCACGGCTCGAGCACAGGAATTTCGCCCCGCCGCCGAAATGCTCAAAGACTTCCCTGATCGCCCCGGCTATTCCCGGCCTGGTATCGGCAAGAACGACTTCTGCTTTTATTTTCTTCATATGTTTATCCCTTTTTCGCAGGACATCCCAAAACCGGGATCGCTTTATTTAAATATCAGCTTATACAATTCACTGTACGCAAAAAATACCATCCCCCCCGCGTCATAAAAAAAGAGGAAATACAGCGCCGTCATCGAGGCAATAAATACGGCGACGGGAAGGGCAGTAACGGTATTTCCTTTGTACAAATTTCTATTTTTAAAATATCCCCTGCAGAGCATCTCGCTCAGAGCCAGGAGCCCGGCCTGTCCCACGAACATCCCGAGCACCGGGTAGGCGCAGAGGCAGTAATAGAATGATTCCCCGGCGGTAAAAAACTCGCTGACCCGTATAATTTCCTTGATGGCGTATGCCAGGGGAGTGATGTACGAACCTGCAATCCGTTCAGCGAGGCCCGCGCCCCTCATGCACATGGCCCGATACACGAAAAACCCGTTAAAGGCCAGGAAGAGACAAAGGACCACATGGACCAGGTTCATGGCGAACTTGTAAATCATGCTGCTTTCAATCCAGCCCATGTGTTCACTGACAAAGTGAAGCACAAGCCAGCCCACAAGGGCCGTTGTGACGGGTAGTATAATCCTTTTCAGTAAGGGAGCCTTTTCGATGTGACCATACTTATTTTCCATTGTCGGCACCTCCGCGGTACTGCACCAGCAGACGCTTCATTTCAGGGAGCATCCTTTTACCTTCCGGCGTTGCAATGCGATTGTTCCGGTAACCGGGGTCTTTATTCACGTCAAAAATTCCGGCCTTCCTGCGCCCCCGGTAGTTCATATAGATGTGACTCTCGGTGCGGACGCCGTACTGCTCCGGCACATTGTAGGGGAAATCCTTGAAGTACTCATATAGAAAGGAGTCGCGCACCTTGTCCTTACGGTTTTCAAGCACCGGTTTCAGCGAAAGGCCGTCGCAGTCTTTCTTTGGAGCGGCCCCGGCAAGATCAAGAAGCGTAGGCGCCAGGTCGATATTCAGGGCCATGCCTTCGGGCCGTCTGCCGGGCTTCACGGTTCCCCGGGGGTAACGGACAATAAGGGGTATGCGCATATTGACCTCCGAGGCGTCGCGTTTACCCACGTCCATATGCTCGCCCCATGAGTAGCCGTTGTCACCGGCCAGCACCACCGCCGTGTTGTGCGTTATACCCAGTCTGTCCAGTTCATCCAGGAGCCGCACCAGCTCGCGATCAAAGGCGGCCAGGCTTTCGCAATAATTGCGGTAATTATACTCGGTCGTGGCAGGCGGGGCCCCCTCGATTATCTTACCGCTCAGGAAGCTGATAAAAGAGAAAGTTTCCCTGGGGAGAAAGGAGAGATCTTCATTCTGATAGATGCCGTCGAGATCTTTAGGAGGCCTCCAGGGCGAATGCACCGCCTTGTGGGAGAGGTACAGGCAGAAGGGCCTGTCGCTTTTCTCTTTGATGAACTCGATGGCATAGTCGGTCAGGTCGGTGGTTATATATTTACCGGGCCGTTCGGTCCTCACGCCGTCGATGATGAGCGGACAGTTGTAATAGTAGCCCTGGCCGCCGCTCGCGTCAAAGGTGATGAACCGGTCGATGCTGTTGATTTTCGGAATCTTTCCCGGCATGTGCCACTTTCCTATGAAGGCGTTCCTGTATCCCGCCTCCTTGAGGTTGTCGAAAAAGGTCCGGTTTTTCTCATTATCCCATACGGTAAGGTTGTCTTTCACGCCGTGGTTGTGGGCATACCGGCCGGTGAGAAAACTGGCCCGGGAAGGACTGCACAGCGATGTGGTGCAGAAGGCATTGATGAAATGCACTCCCTCCCTGGCCAGCCTGTCCATGCCCGGTGTCTTCAGGAAGGGATGACCCATGCATCCCAGGTGGTCCCACCGCTGGTCATCGGTGAGAATGAATATGATGTTTGGTTTTGCCGTCCCCGAGAGCAGGGTGTTCGGCACAAGTCCCGCCACAGTGGCCCCCATGGCCAGTTTACCCGTCCTGGAAAGAAGCTCCCTTCTCGTCATAGTTCCCATTCAGAAACCTCCTCTATGGATACTATCCTGTCCATTTTTCGTCCTTGAGACCGCCCTTCGTGTACGCTGTTTTGCCTTCATTATCAACAGAAAAGACTCCGTGTCGTTCATAATTATAATCATGAACCATTTTTTAACGGATTTTTCCCGGCAGTTTAGTCCCGACTCCCGGATGCCGGGATGTAAAAAAACGGCCTCCCCTCAGAAATACCATTGACGCGGGACGTTTTTCCCCTTAGGAGAAAAGCACTTTCACGATATCCGTGCCGCAGCGGGCCGCACGTTCATCGAGCATACGGATATGACGTCGGAGAACACATCATGTCGACGATCCATGTGATCCTGGCGGTGATCATACTCTCGGGCGTGGTGCTTGGCGTGTTTACCGCCATCGAGCACATTACCGGGCATCCGAAAAACCATCGCAGCTATTTCCGGTTCGCACGGGGGATGATCGTCAGCCTGCTTATGGGACAGCTGGCGGTGATCGGCTTCGGACTTTACGAGCGCTATCCCTCGCTGTTGTTCCTTTTCTTTACGTTTCTCTATATCAGCGGCCCTCTTGACCATATCCGCTACCATGCGCTCGTGTATTCGGAAAAAAAGATTCCCCTGGCGCTGAAACTTCCCTTCCTACCGCTTGTCCCCCTGTTGGTCCTGGAAGTCTATTTGCTGACGCGTCCCGTAGACCGGAAGCATATCATATATACCGACTTTTTCAGGGACCCGACGCACCACTGGCTGCTATATGTTCTCCTTGCCTGCCTGGCGGTGTACATCACCTACTCGGGCATCATCCTCTACAACGAGATTGTCTCCATGCGGCAGAGCGACAACAAACGGCCGCTGCTGTTTTCGATACTGATGTCGGGGATGCTGTTAGTATCCACGGGAGTGTCATGCCTCTATTTTTTTTTCCTTAACAGGGAATTCATCCTCCTGGGCGCCGCGGGCATCGGCCTGCAGTTCATCCTCTATTTCCTGTTCAAAAACCGTTTTCCCGATTTCTTCAAGCTCTTTGTCAGGGAGATGAAGCAGACCCGGTATAAGCGGACAATCATTAAGGGCGGTGATCAGCGGGCGGTGAATGAGCGCCTCGCGGAACTCATGGAGCAGGAGAAACTGTACCGCGACATGGACCTGCGGATGAAGGACGTGGCGGAACGCCTTCTCGTCACCCCCCACCAGTTTTCCCGGCTGGTCAATGAAAACATCAAGACTGATTTCCGCAATTACGTGAACACCTTCCGGGTGCGGGAAGCCATGCGTTTGCTCGTCGATGACCCCGGGCGGAGCATCATCACGATCTGCTTCGAGGTTGGATTCAGCTCTAAAACATCCTTCAATGTCACCTTCAAAAAAATGACCGGGCTTTCGCCGAAAGAGTATCGTGAAAAACACAGGGTATGAATTCAGCGGAAATCACGAACCTTTTCTTTTACGGCAGGATACCGGTCGACATGGAATTCCAAGCCATCAGGACAGATCATGTCTCGCGCATACCATTCGGGGGAGGTTATGTAAACATATTCAGCGGGAGCGCGTCGTATGAAACCCCCGCGTTCGATGTCGAAATATACACGAGCGGCACCATGTATGGTCCGCAGGGCGGAGCGCAACTCAGCCTGAAATCATTCAGTTTTGCGCTGTCTCCCTTCTTCATGGCCCGGAACATAAGAGGGAAAACGAATACCACAACCAAGGTTTTCGCCGGTGGACCGTCCACGGACACCGAATCCAGCGCCAAGATCCCCGCTTACACCGTTTTATCATACAGCTTCGATATCGTGTCCATTACGTTGAATTTATCGCTGAGCAGTATTCTGCAGGTCAATCCCTCGGCAGGTGACAATAATGGGTATAAACCGTACATTTTCTACCTGGTGTACGAAATTCAGTTTATGCCGTCGGACGCGAAAAGCGAGGAGACCGTCAAAAAGAAATTACGGTCCAATGGTATGTCATGAATATACCGCCGCGCACCGCGATGGCGCCGGCGGTACGGTACCTATTCCATTCATCAGATCCATCCGGCGGACACGCTCGACGAATTATCCCGCCTTTCCCCCGCCCTCGAACCTCCCCGATACCGCAATCACGTTCAGCACCAGGCCGAACACGTTGATGCCGATGGCAAGCACATAAGCCGTCATGGAGGAATAGACGCCGAGGCCGTCGGGGTAGTTGAGCAGATGCTTGATGATGCCGCCGTAACCGAAGACCACGATGGACAGGGCCATGAGCACGCGGTAGATGCCGGTGTATCCCGCGAAACCGGGCACGAGGCACAGCGCGTACAGGGCGAGCGACAGGCCGCCCGTCAGCGGTGCCGTTGCCGAAAAGGGCTGCCCGCCGGACGCGACCGACAGGTAGCTGAGCACATTGTAGCCGACTCCCATGACGGCGTAGGCGATTTGCAGCAGAAGCAGGGTTTTGAGTTTCATCGGAGGCCTCCTGGTATGATTTCACTTCTTCGCGTTGCAACGTCACTTCGTTTTCGGCTCGAGCCGCATCACGCGCGCGATGTCCTTCGCCGAGAAGAAGCGGACGGGCACCTGGCCCCCGTCGGCCCACAGCTGGGCAAGGTCGTCGTAATGCGGGCTCTTGTATGCGCCTGACTGACCGGGCGGGCTGATGATGGTGGCCTTCTCCGGCTGGGCGAAGTCGACCATCATGCGGATGACGCCGCCGGAGTCCATCTTGAACGGATTGCCGGTTTCCCAGAATCCCGAGTTGATGGTATGGTGCTCGCCGTTGGTCGGAATGGGCTTCAGGTTGAAGAACGAGAGCTTCGCTCCCAGCGGATGCTCGAAGTACATTTTGTGCACCCGCTTCCACTGCCATTTCTCCGGATCGCTCCCGAGGAGGTCGCGCAGCTTCGCCGTCGCCTCGCGCATGCTCTTCCTGATGATATCGTCGCGGTTTTCCTTTTTGTCGACAGTGCGGATATCGTCATAGAAAGCGTGGTCGGGCTTCAGCGCGATTCTGGCGAGCAGAAGGTCGGGGACATAGTACAGGTACGACTGCCCGAGCCCCTCCTTCCAGAGCTTTTCCCCGATCTCGTCGGCGATGGTGTTCTTTAGAAAATCCGCGTAGAACGCGTTAAACAGGGTACCGGCGGCGCTTTTGAGGTCCACGGAACCGTTCCAGCCTTTAAAGAACGCGGTGTACTTCGCGAACTCCGGTCCCTCGCAGGCCTTCATTACAAGCGGCGTCCAGCGCTTCGCCACGATCGAAACCGTGTCGAGCTGCATCGCCATCACCTGGTCAACGTCGACGGGAAGGCCCTTGTGTTCGTCCATGATCTCCGCGAAGCGCGTGGCCCGCTCGAAGAGATAGTAGTTGGTGAGATGGTACGGCGCATTGCCGGGATCGTTGTTGAACGAGGCGATATATCCGGCGGACGGATTATAGTCGTGGGGGATCCGTTCGTACGGAACGTACCCGGTCCACTCGTAATCATCGACCCATCCCGGAACCGGGAAGGTGCCGTCGCCGGTCCTTCGCACGGGCGCCGAGGCGGTGAACTGCCAGCCGATGTTGCCCTCCCCGTCCGCGTAGCCGATTCCCAGGTTGTTGTTCTTCACGCGTGCGAGCGCTTTCCGGAACTCGCCGAAATTGCGGGCGCGGTTGAGACCCAGGAGCCCCTCGAGGTCGGTGGACGGATTCTCGAAGGCTGCCCATTTCATGGCGCAGTTGGCCGGCGCCATCGGCATAACGGAGGATATGATGGGGCCGTGACGCGAGACTTTAACGGGATACTTCTCCTCGCGCACGCCCTTCTTCGTCTTGATGCGGAGCGTCTCCTCGATGACGGTGTACGCGCGCGAGCCGCCCGGCGCCTGATAGCGGCCGGCGTCTTTCGGATCGGGTTTCTCGACGTAGTAATCCAGCTCGTCGCCCCTGCCGTTCACCGCGCTCCAGGCGATATGGCCGTTGAAGCCGAGCGGCCCGATCCCGGGCATGCCGGGCATCGCCCCTCCGGCCACGTCGAAGGATCCGCCCTTGATACGCATTATATAGAAGAGGGCCGGAAGCGTCGGCTTGAGGTCGGGGCTGCCGGCGAAAATGGCTTTACCGGATTTCGTGCGCTTCCCGGAGAAGATCATCCAGTTGCTTGCGGGCAGCTCCATCACCAGCGGATTTTGAAAGAAGGATCCGGCGGCGGTCGATTCGAATTTATGGAACCTGCTCTTCAGAATACCGAGCGGCACGGGGCTCATTCGCCTGCCCGTAAGCGTCGGCGCGAAATCGGGGTACGAGGGCGCGAGCGTTTCCGCCACGTCGGCGCCCGCGTGCTCGCCGATGCGATAGAGCACCAGGTCGATCATGAACGAGCGCGTGAGGCTGAAGGCCATCAGGAGCACCGTGGAAACGCAATCCTCGCTCTCCCAGGTGCCGGGCTTCGCGCCGAGGATCGCGAACTCGCGCGGGAGAGTCTTCGTGTCGCGGATGTACGCGTTCACGCCGGCGGCGTAAGCGTCGATGATGGCGCGAGTCTCCGCGGACATGGCGCGGTACCCGGTCTTTGCGAGGCGGTGGATGCCGATCGTCTTTAAAAATTTATCCTTTTCGATCGTCGCCTCTCCGAAGATGCTGGAGAGCTCCCCCCTGCCGGCGAGGCGGGTGATCTCCATCTGGAACATGCGCTCGCGCGCGGTAACGTAGCCCTGCGCGAAGAAGAGGTCGTGATCGTTCTCCGCGAAAATATGGGGGATGCCGTGCTCGTCGGTGCGCACCTCGACCTTCGAGCCGAGGCCGTCGATTGTAACGGTCCCCTCGTACGATGGAACGGCCGTCCTGAAAAATATCTGGAACGAGGCATACAAAGCGACGGCAATCACGGCAACGATGATTCCCGCGATCTTCAGTTTTCTCATGGTGCCTCCGGGGAGGTGTAGTTAACGGTATTGTGCATACATCGGACGATCGGTCAACGAGGTTTTTCCGCAATCACCCGCCGCCCGCCGTGCGATACATCTGCAAGCGAGCGCCGGAATAAAGGCCGGCACCCTGCGCATAGTATGAACGGGGAGGTGCTCGTCACAGCCCGGTTTGAAGATATCCCGGAAAGCCTCGCGGGTCAATACTTCGGTTTCGCGGTAGTCGGCCGGCGTTTCGAGCCGGATGGATATGTTCATTGATGTTTCCGCTGGTAATTGGGTTTAACGATTTATCATTTTATAGTATATGCCTCATTATTTTTCTATCTTTTTTATCGGTGCAACATAGTGTTACATGAGCCGCCATATCGGCAGCAGCATTCTTTTAACCGCCGGGCTTTTTTATGGGGCGCCTGGTATTGTTCGGACTCGATCGGGATCGACTGATATGCGAAAATGGGCCATACCGATTGTTATTTTCTTTGTCGCGATACCCGGCATTGGCGTCTTTATGCTGATGGCCGCTCCCGCCTATACTTCGGGGCTTTTACTGCCGCTCGCGCTGGCCGCCGCCGCAGCGGTCGGGCTGATACTTCGGGGATTCAGGAGATGAGTTCTCCGCTGAATTTATTGACTGAATTCATGAATCACCACGATCAAAGCCGGGGAAGGCATTTCTCCCGATCTACCGCCCGCGAATGCAACCCCGACTCCGCGGCCTTGCGATAGAAGAGCTTGTTTTAACTTCCGGCGCAGCCGTTGCGCGTAACATCTATGCATACCTGAAATATGCCGTAGTGTGGCGGAAGTGAAAGGTGCGAGAGATGACATACGTTATCCCCCGAATGCCGCCCGAACACAAAATACTTACGATAACACACCATCTCTCGCCCGGCCAGTCATCCGCGCCGATAAACGCGTTTCGGATGGCACTGAACGACAGCGCGTTCACCCGCATACGCATCAATGCAATTACACGACTCTTGTGGCCTGAAACTCCCGATTATACCGAATCCCCGTGATACCCTCGTTAAGCACCGTGCCCGGAGCGCCGACTGCACGTCCCGCCTGCGGTGGCCCAACAGCGGGAACACATTACGCCCTTAAAAAAAGTATTGATTTGTACCCGTTCATCCCCCCTCTTGATATTTTACGAGACCGACTGAAACCGCCATGATGAAAACCACAAACGCTATCCTGCTTGCCGCCGTGCTCGCCGCGCCGCTGATCGCGCCGCCGGCGGCGCGCGCCCAGGGTATCATCCGCCCCATCGTGCACCCGTCCGAAACGACCGGGCTCACCATGCCCCTGTTCATCTGGCAGGACATGTACGCAGCCGACGACGCCAAAAAAGGCATTCGCCACCGGCTGACGATCAGGGACCGCGGCCGGACCGACGCCGCACCCGTTGTCCTCGTTATGAACCCGGAAATGTATTACCGCCAGTACTACGCGTTCCGGCTTCCCACGGCGCTCGCCGAAGGGCGCTACGAGTACACGATCGAGCGCATGAGCCGCGCCTCGTCGCTCACCACGCGCCATTATCATTACGCGCGCTACCCGATACACCGCGAATTCGAGCTCTCCGCCCAAAAGACCGAACTGGACGAGTTGCCGCCGGGCTACCTCATTGCGTGGCTGCACACGGACCGCAACAACCGCCTGCAGAACGGCTACAACAGCCTCTTCTTCGCGGGGGGCGCGGTGCTGTCGTTCGGCATAGGCCTCCTCTTCTACTCGGTGATCGACCTGGGCGCGGTGAGCACCGTCATCTACATGCTGGCCTTCACCTCGTCGGCAACGGGGATCACCGCCTCGGCCTATTACGGCTGCCGCTACTTCGCGACGAGGCGGAAACTCACCCGGATTATGGACCTTGGCAAAAACGCGTCGCTCAAGGGCGGCGTGCTGGATGACACCGTTATGTCGGAGATCGAATTCCGCTACTAGCGCCCCCCGGCGCCCTGTCGACCGGTATACCACCATGCTACTCGAACCGATAACACGAACATTTACGGGCTCCGGTGAATTCGCCGACTATCGTGCGCGGCGCGGGGAGAAGCTTTCGATAGAGGGCATCGCGCCCTCGTCGTTTCCGTTCATCGTGGCTTCCGTCTTTAACGCGGACCCCGCACAGACCCTGGTCGTCACCAAAAACGCGCAGGTGATGCAGGAGTTCGCCCTGGACCTCTCGTGCTTCACCGATCCCCGGAACGTCTACACGCTCGCCCCGTACGAGACCCTTCCCTACGAATTCGTCTCGCCTCCGGAGAAGGTGCTGCGCGACCGCGTTACGACGCTCTATAAAATGGCCGGCGGCGGGCCCTGCATCGTGGTGGCCTCCGTGGAATCGCTCATGCGCAGCGTCCCCCCGCGCGAGTTTCTGTTAAAAAAAGGGATAACGCTCACAGCCGGCGAGGAGTACCCCTTCGACGACATTGCCGCGGCGCTGGTGGACTACGGCTACACGCGCGAGTACCGCGTGGAGTCGTTCGGCCAGTTCTCCATAAAAGGCGGCATCATCGATGTGTTCCTGCCCACGGGCGACAATCCCGTACGGCTGGATTTCTTCGGCGACACTCTTGAGACGATCCGCGAATTCGATGTGGAGAGCCAGATATCCTTTTCGAAACACGACTCGGTCACCGTGTATCCTCGCAGGGAACTGGTGCTCGGGGCCTCGGAGCGTGCGGCCTTACGCGCGGCGGTGGCTCGCGATCGCTCCGGGCGCGACGTTCCCGGCCCCTACCTGGGCGCCGACGATGAGGGCTCTGCGCTTCCCGGCATCGAGGACGTCTTTCCGCTGGTGGTGGAGGGCTCCAGTCCGCTGTCGTACCTCGGCGCGGGGCGAAGGATATTTTTCCTGGAGACCATGGAGCTCATCGTGCAGCGCGACCGGCTGCTGAAAGTCTTCGGCGAACTGTACCAGCGCAAGTCGTCCACCGTGTTCTGCCTGCCGCCCGAGAGGCTTCTGGCCGACTCCTCGTTCGACGAGGCGCGCGGCGAGGCGACGGAGCTCCAGGTTTTCACGGTTTCGTCCAACGCGCTGCACTGGCGCATGCGGGGCATCCCGAACTACCACGGCAAGATAAAACAGGTGCGCGAGGAGCTTTCCAACCGCCTGGCCGACGGCTGGCGCGCCGTCATCTGCACCGCCTTCGAGGGTCAGGCGCGCCGCCTCTTTGACCTCTTCGGGGAACTGGGCCCCGACGACGGCTTCGAGGATCTCGACCCCGATGCGCCGCTTTCGATCGTGCTCGCGCCGCTTCGCGAAGGCGTGGAGCTCGCCGCGATCAAGACGCTCCTTCTCACCGACCACGATATCTTCGGAAAATCGTACCGCAAGAAGAAGCAGTTCAAGCGCAAGTCCTCTCGGCCCATAGAGTCGTTCCTAGAGCTCGAACAGGGCGACTACGTGGTGCACATCAACCACGGCATCGGCGTTTTCAAGGGGATCGAGCGCATGGCCGCCGGCGGCGTGGAGCGCGACTTCCTGCTCATCGAGTACGAGGGTGCCGACAGGCTCTACGTGTCGCTTGACCAGATCACGATGGTGCAGAAGTACATCGGTATGGACGGGCGGACCCCGCGCATCGATGCGCTGGGAAAGAAATCGGCGTGGAACCGCATCAAGGAACGGGTACAGCGTTCGGTGGAAGAGATCGCCGAAGAGCTCATTCAGATCTATTCGAAGCGCAGGGCCATGAAAGGCTACCAGTTTCCGCCCGACACGGTGTGGCAGGAGGAGTTCGAGTCGAAGTTCGAGTACGAGGAGACGCCCGACCAGATAACCTCCGTGGAGGACATCAAGGACGACATGGAAAAGGCCGAGCCGATGGACCGCCTGGTGTGCGGCGACGTGGGCTTCGGTAAAACCGAGGTCGCCATCCGCGCGGCCTTCAAGGCGGTCATGGCCGGGAAGCAGGTCGCCATCCTCGTGCCCACCACGGTCCTCGCCATGCAGCACTTCTCGACGTTCAAAAAGCGCTTCGCCGATTACCCGGTGACGATCGATATGATGTCCCGCTTCCGCACCTCCTCGGAGGTCGCGCGCACTAAGATGAACCTGGCCGAGGGAAAGCTCGATATCGTCATCGGCACGCACGCACTGCTCGCCAGGGACATCGTCATCAAGAACCTCGGGTTACTCATCATCGACGAGGAGCAGCGATTCGGCGTACGCGCCAAGGAGCAGCTAAAGAAACTGCGCACGCTCGTGGACGTGCTCACTCTTTCAGCAACGCCGATACCGCGCACGCTCCACATGTCGCTCTCGGGCATCCGCGACCTCTCCATCATCGCCACGCCGCCCGAGAACCGGCAGGCCATCGAGACTTATGTAATAGAGGAAAACGCCGACATCGTCCGCAATGCCATCCTGAAAGAGATCGAGCGCGGCGGACAGGTCTTCTACGTGCACAACCGCGTGCAGTCAATCGACGCACAGGCAAAGATGCTGAACGAGCTGGTCCCCGAGGCGGGATTTTGCGTGGCGCACGGGCAGATGCACGAGCACGAACTGGAGGAGGTGATGATCGCCTTCCTCGACCGCGAGTACGACGTGCTGGTGAGCACCTCGATCATCGAGTCGGGGCTGGACATGCCCAACGTCAACACGATCATCATCAACAGGTCCGACACCTTCGGGCTCTCCCAGCTCTACCAGATGAAGGGCCGCGTGGGGCGATCGGCCGCGCGCGCCTACGCGTACCTCATGTACCCGCGTCACACGGCGCTCTCGGAGACCGCGCAGAAACGCCTTTCGGTGATCGCCGAGTACTCGGACATCGGCAGCGGCTTCAAGATCGCGATGAAGGACATGGAGATACGGGGCTCGGGCAACATCCTGGGACACGAGCAGTCGGGAAGCATTATGGAGGTCGGTTTTGACCTCTACTGCCAGATGCTTGAGGACGCGGTGCGCAGGCTTAAGGGCGAGCGCCCCGCCCGCTCGTTCCGCACGCCGGTATTCTTAAAGACGAATTTTTTCATCCCCGAAAACTACATAGCCGACGAGCGGCAGAAGATAGAGTTCTACAAGCGCCTGGAATCGTGCGAGCTGGTGAGCGAGGTCGAGGAGATCGAGAAGGAGATGACGGACCGTTTCGGCGAGCCGCCGGCCGAGGTGCGCGTGCTCGTGGCGCTGGAGAAGATACGGGCGCTCGCCTCGGCCCTCGAGATCGACGAGATACTGGAAGACTCGCGGGGCGTGCGCATACGCATTTCCGGGAATTCCAGGGTAGACCCGAAGAAGATCGTGGCGATCATTAAAAAGGACCGTCGCATTTCGCTCGACCCGTCTGACAGCGAGATGGTGCTCTTTAAACCGGCCGAGAGGGTGGACGAAAAAAAGCTCCTGGAGATAAAAAAATGGTTGCAACAAATATCCTGAGTCCATAGCGTTCTTCCCTGTCCGGGAGGATATCGCTTTTCCGGCCGCTTCACGCGCGCAAACTTCATATAAATGCATAAAGGACCTCTTCAATGAAAAGCAGGATTATCGTATCAACATTAGTGTGCCTTTTCGCGATCGTTTCGCTTCTCGGCTCGTGCAGTAAATACGGCGGCGAATGGGTCGCCAAGATCGACAGCGACACCATCACGATCGACGAGCTCAATACGTTCTATTACGCCCAGCAGAAGTCGCTGTACAATCTTCCAAAGGAAAAGATCGACGAGCTCGCCGCGGACCCGGCGCAGGTCGCCAAGAACCCGACCCTCAACAAGCAGGAATTTTTGGAGCAGCTCATCCGCCAGCGCCTTGTCTATAAAAAGGCCATGAGTGACGGCACCGGCAAGGACGACGAGGTCGAGGCGCTCATGCAGATGGCCAAGGAAGCCGTTGTTGTCGGTTTCTACGTTCGGGAGAAGTTCAAGAACGAAATAGAGCCCACGGCCGAAGAAGTCGAGAACATCTACCGCCAGCAGGGCGCCCGCTTCAAGGGCGTGCCGGCCGACCAGGCCGAGATGTATATCAAGCAGCAGCTGCAGCAGCAGAAGCTCCAGATTAAGATCCGCGACATGGTCGAGGCGCTCCGCGACGAAAAGGGGATCAAGAAAAATACCGAGTTTTTAAAGAAAGAACAGCACAAGGCCGATAAGAAGACCGAAGCACCGGCCGCGAAGTAGGTCGCCCTCTCCCCGCGGCGCACCGTTACGCGGTAATCCGCGCGCCGGTGCGCCGTTTATTCATCCCATTTTATCGTTGACATTCCTGAATAAACGCCCTATTCTGCGTGAGGATGTGCGCCCCTCGCGCGGGCGCGAATTTCATTCATCGGGGTGCAATCATGCTGAATAAAAGGGCGAGAATCCTCACGATATGCGCGCTTGCGCTCCTGACGGCGGCGGGGGCGTGCGCGCAAAAGAAATCGGTTAAATTTTCAAAGCAGAAGGTCGCCCCGGGTTCGAACGTGGTGATCATAATCGACTGCCCCACCAACATCCAGAACGTGGTGCTTGCCAAATTCATGGCCAAAGACTACCGGGTCAAGGCCTTTAACGCCTCGGACCTCTACACCATGAAGGACGTGTTTGATATCCGTGATTTCAAAAAACTCGCGCGGAAATCCCCGCTCGGCAAGGACGACCTGCTCATCAACGCGCAGAAGGCGCACGACAACCTCTACAAGCTCTCAATTTATAATTACGAAATGCAGAAGGCGGAGACCCTGGGCGAGATGAAGGACAAGCACAACGTGCGTTATCTCATACTCCTCGAGCTCAACGACTGGGAGCGCGTCAGCTGGGGCCGCGCGATCGACCTCGCCAGCTACGAGCTGGTATGGGTCGAGAACTACCCTACCCGCTACCGCGACAACCTGGAATCGATCGTCGACCACTTTATCGACAGCCTCGCGGGCATGTAGGACCGTGAAGCCGGCGGCACTGTTCATCACGACGCTGGTCCTCGCCTCGCTCCTTGCCGCGCCCGGCACGGCGCTGGCCGATGCGGCCTTCGGTTACCTGCACAACCGTTCCGGAAACGGCAACTACGACTACCTTGAGACCATCTTTCCCAATTCGTTCGCGTCGTCCATCTCTTCGCTCCACGATATCGTGGTGCTCAAACCCGGCATCGTGGACGAGCGCCTTAAAAAGCGGGGCCTTGCGTTAAAAAAAAGCTACACGCCCCGGGAACTGCCGAAAATCGCCGATGGCGCAGGCGCGGACTTTTTCATCTCCGGCGATTTCCTGCCTCTGCCGGGCAACCGCATCGAGATACGGCTCCATATCTGCGAGAGGAAGACGCGCGAGGTCTTCAGTTTCGTCAACACCGGCAAGATGGAGACCGAGATTTTCCGCCTGGTGGAACGGATCTCCGCCGTCGTGGCGACGTATCTGCGCCAGGACGGCCTGTATAAAACCAGGGCCATCCCTGCCGGTACGCGCGTGGCATTGATTTCGAACCTTTCGGGCAAAGAGCTCAACCGGCTGTATCTGCCGTTCCTCGAAAAGGGCTTTCCCGTTCTGTGCGCCCAGAACAACGACATCGGCGCGATCGATGACGGTTCGCGGTTTTCGAACCTGAGATATATCAGCACCAGAACGGGTTCCTTCGCGGCGCCGGACGATGCGCCGGAGGCGCACTTCTTTCACGGTCCGTGGAATAACGCCGGTTTCGACCGGCAGGTTGATGAGACAGGGCGGTTCTTCAGGCTGTACGACAGCGCTTACGTGGAGACCAAGGACAAGGCGCTCGAGCGGTTTTCGAAAGGATTCAGGGACTCGGTCGACGTGCTGCTGATCGTCGGATTCAGCGAAGATCGAAGGACATCGTGGCTTCGCGCCATCGACATGAAGGACAGGAACCTCATGTGGATGCGCTCGAACATCGCACCCGATTCCCGCTTCGACGATCCGGTCGCCGCGATCGGGCAAAAGATCGCCGACTCCATGGGAACGGATACCGGCCCCGCACCCGCCAGGTGAGGCCGTGCTTTAATAATCCGAATCGATCGAACGGTTGCGGTCGAACAAGGTAAAGCGCACGCCGAACAGCACCTGGTAACCGCCGATGTTCTCGCCCTCGAAGTCCTTTACGTACATCGAATGATGATATCCCGCCTGGATGTACGGGCTGATATGCTGTGTCGCCATCCAGAGAAATCCGGTCCATATACCGAAGGCTACGCCCGTTTCTTCAAGCTCGGTCAGGGGGCTTTTCTCTTCCACCCCGGTTTTTGACATGCCGAGCCCCGCCGAGGTGATCCACCGGAAGGGGGCCGTCGGGAAGGTGTACGCGTACTCGAAGACGCCCAGTATCATGTCGTGCCAGTATTCGGTCCGGTCGGCCGTATCTGCGTCCTCGGTCTTTGAATGTTTGAGACCCCTGATGAAGATATTGATGTTGTCGCTCGCCTGGAAACCGACGCCCGCGCCGAAGCCGATCATGGTTTCGGCGTCGCCCGCGTTGGTGTAGGCGGCCATACCGTCCAGGTATACGGCCGCGCTCGCAAGCGAGGTCGACAGAAACACGCCGCATAACGCCACAAGGATTCGTTTCACGACAGTTCTCCTTTCAGTACGGGATTTTCGCCCGCGGTACGCGCACCGCACGCCGATTACACATAAAACCGCACGAAACGGCGGTCCCGTCAAGTAACAAATGGGGCGCGGCGGGCTAAAAACCGCTCCGGCACCGCGAAAAACCTTTGAAATATTGAAACCGTTTTTATAGAATTGCATCATACCGGTTATATATCCTCCCGTCCCTTCACCGGACGGGACGGTGCCCCGGCCCGTCAAAACGCGGGGCCATTTGCTGAAAATACTGTTTGCATTACAAGGAAGGCTTTACGATGAGCGACAAGGAAAACGCCGAAAGCAACGGCACGAACACCCATCTTATCATACCGACGGAGGTGCTGCCCGACGTGCTTCCGATCATACCGGTTTCGCACCGGCCGCTTTTCCGGGAATGATGATCCCCATGGTACTGAGCGGGGACCGCATGCTCGCCAGCGCCAGGGAGATAATCGAGAGCGAGAGCAAGGTCGGCGGCGCGGTGCTGATCCGCAACCAGCACGACGGCCCCATGTCGTCCGACGACCTGTACGCGGTGGGCACCTCGATCAAGATCGTCAAGGTAACCCCGATGGACGAAAAAACCATCCAGGTGATGATCACCGCCATAAAACGCTTTACGCTTGCCCAGGCGCTCACCGACGAACCGGTTACGCGCTGGAGGGTACACCACAATTACGAGGAGGATTCGCCGCCGACCGAGGACATGAAGGCCTACTCAATGGCGATCATCTCCTCGGTGAAGGAGCTCATTAAATCCAACTCGCTCTTCCAGGAGGAGCTGAAGCTCTTTCTTAACCGCTTCACCATAGAGGATCCCGGCAAGCTCGCCGATTTCGTGGCCTCCATGACCTCCTCGGAGGCGGCCGAGGTCCAGGAGATTCTGGAAACCTTCAACGTCAAGAAGCGCGTGGAGAAAGTACTGCTTCTTCTGAAGAAGGAGCTCGAGCTCAACAAGATCCAGCGCAAGATCCAGCAGCAGATCGAGGAAAGGATCCAGCGCAACCAGAAGGAGTTCTTTTTACGCGAGCAGCTCAAGGAGATCAAGAAGGAGCTGGGACTTGAGAAGGACGAGAAGACCTCGGAGCTCGAGAAGTTCGAGGAGCGGGTGCGGAACCTCGCGCTCACCGAGGAGGCGCGCAAGCGTTTCGACGAGGAGCTCGAGAAACTGCGTGTGCTCGAGCCCCATTCCGCGGAGTACGGCGTAAGCCGCAACTACATGGAGTGGCTCACGTCCCTGCCGTGGGGCGTGTATTCCGAGGACAACTACGACATCGCCAAGGCGCGGAAGGTGCTGGACAGGGACCATTACGGCCTTGAGGACATAAAGGACCGCATCCTGGAATTCATAAGCAAGGGCAGGATGAAGGGCAACATCGCCGGATCCATCATCTGCTTCGTGGGGCCTCCGGGCGTGGGGAAGACCTCCATAGGCAAATCGGTGGCCGAGGCGCTGGGGCGCAAGTTCTACCGGTTTTCGCTCGGCGGCATGCGGGACGAGGCCGAGATCAAGGGCCACCGGCGCACGTATATCGGCGCGATGCCGGGAAAAATCATCCAGAGCCTGAAACTGGTGGGCACGGCCAACCCGGTCATCATGCTCGACGAGATCGATAAAATCGGCGCAAGCTTCCAGGGCGATCCCGCGTCGGCGCTGCTCGAGGTGCTTGACCCGGAGCAGAACTCGCAGTTCCTGGACCACTATCTGGACGTGCGCGTCGACCTTTCGAACATCCTGTTTATCGCGACCGCCAACCAGCTCGACACCATCCCGCCGCCGCTGCTGGACCGCATGGAACTCATGAAGCTCTCCGGTTACATTATGGAGGAAAAGCTCGAGATCGCGAAGCGCTACCTGGTGCCCAAGCAGTTAAAGGAACACGGCCTGAAGAACAGCATGGTCTCGATCGACTCGAAGGCGCTGCGCAAGGTCATCGACGGCTATGCGCGCGAGGCGGGTGTGAGGAGCCTCGAGAACAGCTTGAAGAAGATCATGCGCAAATGCACCCGGCGCTATGCCGAGGGGGCCGAGGGCAGGATCCACATCACGCACGATAACATCGAGGAATTTCTGGGCAAACCCGTATTCACCGACGACTCGCTCTATGACCACCATATACCCGGAGTGGTGATGGGGCTGGCGTGGACGGCCATGGGCGGCGCCACGCTGTACGTGGAGGCCACGGCCGTTCCCTCGAAGACCAAGGGCTACAAACAGACCGGGCAGCTCGGCAACGTCATGAAGGAGTCCACGGAGATCGCCTATACCTATGTCAATTCTCGCATGAAGGACTACGGCATTGCCGGGGATTATTTCGAAAACCACGTTATCCACCTGCACGTGCCGGCGGGGGCCACA
>JBFZEY010000386.1:0-3459 GCA_041306625.1 Spirochaetota bacterium
TGGGGCCGGATATACGCTGCGTGTGGCAGCACGAGCAGAAAGGCACAGGACACGCGGTGATGCAGGCCGAGCCCGCATTGCGTGGGTACGACGGCCCTGTGCTGATTGCCTGCGGCGATGCGCCGCTTATACGCCCTCAGACCTTTGCCGCCATGACATCGGAGTCTTTAAATCCGGGAGTCCGGGGAGTTGTGCTGGGCATGATGCCCGTAAACCCGTACGGTTACGGGCGGCTGGTCAGGGATTCGGCTGGCCACCTCGAGCGGATAATAGAGGAGCGGGACGCGACCGACGAAGAGCGAAGAATTGCCGAGGTCAACACCGGGACGTATATTTTTTACGGCAGGGACCTGTTCGACGGACTTAAGACGATTACGACCGACAACGCCCAGGGGGAGTATTACCTTCCCGACATGGTCGGATATATCCGTAAAACGGGCGGAGTGGTCCGAACTCTGATACTTGACGACGCGACGGAAGGAAGCGGGGTCAATACTCCCGAGGAGCTCCGACGGCTTGAGGATTTTCGCGGTCGGACTGCGAACTGTACCATTACCAAATGAGAAGGCTGAAAAGATTATGAAGATAATATCGGGATCATCCAACCCGCCGCTGGCGGAGGAGATAGCGCGGTATCTCAATATCAATCTTTCCGAGGTCGAGATCAAGAAGTTCAAGGACAATGAGATCTCGGTGAAGATCGGGGAAAATATCCGGGAAATCGACCTGTTTATCGTGCAGTCGACCTGTAATCCGGCCAATGATCACCTGATGGAGCTGCTCCTGATGATCGATGCGGCGTTTCGCGCGTCGGCCCGGCGCATAACCGCGGTAATACCCTATTTTGGATACGCGCGTCAGGACCGCAAGGTGGAGCCCCGCGTGCCCCTCTCGGCGAAGGTGGTGGCGAACATCCTCCACGCTGTCGGGGTACAGCGGGTACTTACCGTGGAATTGCACTCCGAGCAGATCCAGGGATTTTTCGATGTGCCGGTAGACAACCTGATCTCGACGCCGATCATGGTGGATTATCTCAGGAAGCTCAACATCTCAGACGCTGTGATCGTTTCACCCGACACCGGCGGGGTGGAGAGGGCGCGATTTCTCGGAAAACGCCTCAATGCAGGGCTGGCGATTATTGACAAACGCCGTCCCGAAGCCAACGTCAGCAAGGTGATGCATGTGATCGGCGACGTAAAGGGCAAAAACTGTATTTTACTGGACGACATGATCGACACCGCCGGTTCAATTTCCGGTGCGGCGCGTGCCCTCAGGGAGGACGGTGCGCGTGATATATATTGCGTGGCGACACACCCGGTGCTGTCGGCCGATGCGGCCGAGAAGCTCAGGAGCGCCGATTTCAAGGAAATCGTGGTTACCAACACGATCCCGATGTCGCCCGAAAAGAAACTGCCGAACATGACGGTGCTGTCCATCGCCCCGCTTTTCGGCGAGGCGATCCGGCGAATCCATAACGGGGAGTCGGTAAGCTCGCTATTTATTTAGTACAGACAGGAAAGGCCTGGCCATTACGATATCAATAGAGGGGACCAAGATAATGAAGACTCACAAATTGACGGCGCAGATGCGAAAGGAAACCGGCAAGAACGCGTGCAGCCGGCTCAGAAGAAGCGGCTTTATTCCCGCCATTATTTATACGCACGGAAAGTCAGAGGCGGTGCAGGTTCCCATGCGTGAATTCGGGAAGCTGTTCAAAGGAAACATATCAGAAAGCGTGGTCATAGACCTCGAAGTGACCGGCGGTTCGGCCGAGCCCGAGCAGAAGGTTATCGTCAAGGACTATCAGCTCAATCCCGTCACCGACGAGGTAATGCATCTTGACTTTTACAAGGTTGACCTCTCCGAGAAGCTCCAGACGGTTGTGCCGGTAACGACGATCGGAACCTCGAAGGGAGAGCGTATGGGCGGAATGCTCGATGTCATAGAACGGGAGCTCCAGATAGAGGCGCTGCCCGGAGACCTTCCCGAGAAGATCGAGATCGATGTAACAAATTTAGACCTCGGGCACTCAATACAGGTGAAGGACCTCCCCGTGTCCGGATCGCTGCGTTTCCTCGCCGATGCGGACAGGATAGTTGTGACGGTGCTTATACCCAAGGCGGTTAAGGAAGAAGAGGTCGTGGAGGAAGCCCCTGCCGCCGCGGAGGTTGCCGGGGATGCGAAGGAGAAGTCAGAGGAGTAGTACTCCAATCAGGATAAAGCAGGAGTGGAATATCGTTGAAATTGATAGTTGGTTTCGGTAATCCGGGAGAGAAGTTTTTCAACAACAGGCAGAATATCGGTTTTAAGGTTGTTGATATCCTGGGGAACAACGAGAACATTGAAGTAAAAGTCAAGAAGAAGAAATCCGTCATCGGAAGGGGCAGGATCCGCGACACCGACGTAGTTTTGTTAAAGCCGCAGACGTTCGTCAATCTGATCGGCGAGTCGGTCCTTTATATTGCGTCGTTTTTACGGATCAATGTGCGCGATATACTATGTGTCGTGGAAGACACCGAGCTTTCGATCGGGGAACTTCGCGTCGACTACCTGATGTCCTCGATGCGGCATGCAGGAATAGAATCCATGACCAGGGCACTCAAGTCGGATCGCTTCGCCAAGGTGCGGGTCGGCGTGGGCAGCCCTCCGTCCGGGGTCTCGATGGAGAGCTACCTTCTTCAGGATTTTACCGACGAGGAAAACCTAATTCTTATCGATGTGCTCAACAAGGCCGAGAAAGTCGTGAAGATGCTCGTAAACCAGACCATAGAGGAAGTCCAGAATAAGTATAACCCGGAAGGCGCCGTCAAGCTCGAGAAGAGGAAGATACGGAAGATACGGGTGCGCAGGTAGACTAGAACTGCAGGTCGAGAAGAAGCCCCCTGATCTCCTCGACCGTTTTCAATAGGTCGAATGCCTTGTTGTTTCTCGTGACCGCCTCAGACATGGATAATAGTTTCGAATTAATCTCTTCGATGATCGCGAAGTCCGCCTTGTCGCGTCGCTGTCGTTTCAGCGGAGTGACCTTCAGAGAACCTTCCAGGATGGTTTTTAATATTTCTTTTACCAGGGACTTGTATCGGTTGAGTTCATAGGGCGTTTGCCGGTCGAGGAAGCGCTTTTCCTGTTCTCCAAGGTTGGACATAAGGCCCTCTATCGTATCATGAAACTCGAAATGCAGCGCGTTCTGCAGGCTTGCATCGAATGTCTTTGACGGTCCCGACGAAGATAAAGCGGAGCGTTTTTTAGATTTGATCTTAAGCTTTTCGTTTTTTTTAAGGTCGGTCGAGGTTTTCTCTATCATATCGGTTCGCCGAGGCGATCCGGCCGGGCGTGCTGCAATTCGGCGACCTGGTCAGGCCGTTTATTGATGACGCAATTGCCGTCAAAGATCACCCCATCCTCCATAACCAGGCTCGGTGTTATAATATTACCGTGGAGCTTGCCGGTCGCAAGCAT
>JBFZEY010000387.1:0-6447 GCA_041306625.1 Spirochaetota bacterium
ACGGAAAATGAAGAGATATACTTTCGCGGCGGCACGGGAACGGGCCACTATGGATTCGACGTCGATAAAGGATGGATTGAAGCGGGGTTAAAATTCAGGTTGCCGTTCTGGTCGATCCAGCCCCATTTCTTCATTCAGGGATTTTATGGGTACGGAGAGTCGCTGGCTGAATATAATCAGAAAGATCTTGCCGTCAGGGCCGGGTTTTTAATCAAGTAAACGATACATTGGAACAAGCGGCCTGAAGAAAAGGGCGCTCTTCCAATTATTCACTCATTATACCATAAACTCCGGAGTTGCCGGCATACGATGGATACGTCGGCCGCCAATGCCGGATTGATGTGTGCTCTCCGGCATCGGCGGCTTTTCCCGTACGCCCGGCCGGTGATGTTATTTCGCCGGGGATTTTACCGAATCCTTTATTCTCTGACCCGCTTTTTCAATCTTATCCCCGGCTTTCTCGACTTCCGTATTGATCTTCTGACCGGCCTTTTCGACGCTCTGATCGATTTTATCGCCGGCATCTCCGGCCGGCGTTCCCTGGTCCTTGCAACCGGGAATTCCGAGCATCAAAAAACTCACCACCAGCGCCGCAACAAGACTCTTGCCGATTTTTACCATTGGGCATCTCCTTTTATATTATTTTATAGACCAGCTGCAATTCCAGCCCTCCCGGCTTAAATCCCCGGCAAGGCAGTTGTTTAAATACCGGTTCCGTCTCCGCCATAAAGCGGATCCATACCTGCAACATCGATGATAAACCCGGACGGTGGAAGGCCGCCCGAAATCGCTATCACTACCCTGACTTGTCTTTAACTTGAACATTTGCAGCGGCGCAGGGCCTCTCACGGAGTCGACAGGGGCTGCGGCGGACACGATGGCGTACCATATTAATATACTGTAGTTTGTCGGCTCTAGTCAAGAGGATTGTTCGAAATGCTGCCGCCATGGATGGCGCTTTCGAGTGCTGCTCCATGGTTTTCGTCAGGTCGATCGATCAAATATGTATTGATTAAATAGAGTTGTTGCTTTACTGAGTGTCATTGTGAGCCCCGGCCGAATCGGGGCGTGGCAATCTCATACAGTATCTGGTTTTTTGCCTATAACTTGTTGCCTTTTGAGATCGCCACGTCGGCCTGCGGCCTCCTCGCGATGGCATTTTTGTCAGTTATGCAACAAGTCTAATGTATACTTTGAGGGTGTATATCCCCATGCTTACGGTATCCGGAATCTGCAAAAGCTTCCCTCAAAAAAAAGGCATGGTCCTGTCTGATATATCTTTTTCCATCAACAGGGGGGAAGCCGTTGCACTGGTCGGCGAAAACGGCGCCGGGAAGACCACCCTGATCAGAATTTTCTCGCTGATTTTACGGCCGGACAAAGGATTTTTCTCGCTCAACGACAAGAAATACGACGAATTCCCCGGATACATCAAGAGCAAAACGGGCACGCTGTTTTCGGGAGACGGGTCCCTGTATGACCGCCTGAGCGCCAGGGAAAATATATCATATTACGCCCGGTTAAACGGCATATCAAAACGCGACTTCGATGCAAAACTCGCAACGCTCACCGACGAGCTCTCCATCGGGTCATTTCTTGATGACAGGGTATCGACGTTTTCCAGGGGGATGAAGCAAAGGACCGCGATCGCGCGCGCCCTTATCACCGACCCCGATTTCGTCATTCTCGACGAACCGTCTACAGGTCTTGACGTCATCGCGAGCGAATCCGTCAAAACCATCATCAGGCGCCTCAGGAACGATGGGAAGACGGTGCTGTTCTCGAGTCACAGCATCGATGAAATTTTCAGCTGCGCCGAAAGAATTTTGATTTTACACAAAGGCGAAATCAACTGCGACAGGACCGTCGACTCGTTTCAATCCGAACACGGAAAAGACCTCGGCTTTTATATCAGGGACCGGAATGAAGCTCTTAATACTCTTTAAAAAGGAACTGCTCGACCAGATACGCGACAAACGCACGATTATCGCGGCGATACTCATGCCCGCCCTCATCGTCCCGCTTCTTCTTTTCCTCATCCCGCAGGATGCTCCGACAGCGAATCCGGACGCTCCGACGAGGATAATCATCGCCGGAAAAGAAACCCGTATACGGAACATCATCCTTCACTCCGTCGCAAACGCTCAATTCGTGGATTCCGAATCGCCGTCGGACGCCATTCTGCGCAACGAGGCCGACCTGTACATTGAAGCGGTCCGTATGGCCGGCGGACACGGCGATCTGACGATATACTATGATTCCGCGCGAAGCGGGTCGGCGCTTTCATTTGTCAGAGTGTATGACCTGCTCGACTCATACTTCAACCGGCCCTCGGTCACCCGCACGACGTACCGGATACGGCCAACTACGGTCCGCAGCGAGATTGAGAACAGGACCCTCCTCACCCTGTCCCTCATGTTGCCGGTTTTTCTCATGGTATTCGCCGCGTCATCGACCATCTCCGGCGTCATCGACATGACTTCGGGTGAAAAGGAACGGGCGACACTGGAGACCCTGCTAAGCTGCAACGTCTCGCATACGGCGATCATCCTGGGCAAAGCGCTCGCGGCCTCGGCGGTCGGATGCACCTCGGTCGTGTCACTGCTCATCGGGCTGGCCGTATGCTCGCAGGCATATCCGGCGATAACCGGCGGCCTGTCCCTGGCCGGGTTTTCCGGCGCGGCGAATATCCTGGTGCTTGCGGCACTGGGTGCCCTGTCGGTATTTCTTTTCGCGAGCGCCGGCATGGCCATAGGGCTGTATGCGAAGTCCGTCAAGGAGGGGACCATTCTGGCCCTGCCCGTGATCGTCCTCGGCTCGGCCCTGTCCAGCGGCCTGATTGCCGGCGACCCCTTTACGGTCAAGACATATTATTTTTTAATCCCGATCGTGAATATTTCGTACTCGATCCGTTCCGTGATTTACGACCGGCACGGGGCCCTTTTATTGCTGATCCCGACCATCGTCACCCTGGCGTACGCGTCTTTGTTTTTAATTATCAGCAGGCGGCTCTTGAAAAATGAATCCGTCATTTTTAGAAGTTGAAATTTTTTCCGCCTTCGCTATGGTTAGCGCATTTCGTACGTGGAATTACCGTACCATTCGCCAGGCCCGTCGCGGGTCTACCGGCAATTAACGATCAGATCGGAAGGAGGTGCATATGGGATTTGTAATAGGTGTCCTGGTGGTTGTCATCCTGGTAATCGTAATATTGCGATTGACGTAAATTTCGGCGGCTTTGATGGATCGGGCGCGGCGAGTGCCGGCCCGTCCGTCGTACTCTCGCCTTCTCTCGCAACGAGCGCTTTTACTCCTACCGGCTTCCAGGACACGATTCGTGTCCCCTTTGTCTTGGCATTTGCTGATGGATAATAGTGGTTATTCCACCTTGACCGCGCCCGTTCTTTCCATCTCCAATGCCGCCGGGAACGGCCGGGGCGCTCTAGAAGCGCGGGCGGGATGTTTCAATCACCCATCTCCCCTGCGACTGGCGGCTCTCAACGAACGGCAGGCATCCGGAGACGTGTGCCATCCACCCGTCTCCGGTCAGCATCTCACGGCGTCACGATGGCGAACTCCGACTCCGGCTTGTCGAAGAGAGAGAGAAAGCGCACAAGCTCGGTACGGCTGCCGGCAACGGCGAGCCGGTCGGAAAAAAGCGTCTCGCGCAGGCCGGCTCTGCCGACCAGCATGCGCACGAAGAGATCGTGCGTGATCTTCAGCGTCGCGTCGGCCTTCGGGTCCGGGGCGGATTTTCTGTGGTGCAGTACCGCGTTTTTGACCTTCAGCACATAGCTCTCCCCGATGTCGGTGAAGACCACATTGATCATCATCGACTTCCCCTCCGCCGCCGCACCGTCGAGCCGCACCGCCATGCTCTCGAAGAAACGCGAAACGGGGGTGCGCTTCAAAATCTCGTAGACGCTGGCGATGTTCATGCCCTTCTTCGGGGTGCCGTGCCGTAGTTCGTACGCGGCCGACAGATAGGCGTTGCGCCACACGCCGGACTCGGCCTGGTAGCCGAGCTGGTCATAGACGCGGGCGAGTAAGCGTTTCGCCGCGTCGTTCCCCGGTTCGGCGAACACCAGATGGTTGAGCACCTCGGCCGCCCATCGGTAGTCGCCGCTGTTGAACGAGGCGCCGGCCTTTTTCAGAACGGCGTCCGCTCCGCCCATGAACTCCACGTAGCGTTTCGCCGATTCCTCCGGCGGAAGCGGGTTGAGATTGGCGGGGTTGCCGTCATACCATCCCAGGTACGACTGGTACACGGCCTTCGAATTATGGCTCAGCGTTCCGTAATACCCGCGGTTGGGGAAAAACGCGCTCAGGCTTTTAGGAAGCTTGAGCCGCTCCGGTATCTCCCTGGGCGTATATCCGGCGTTGGCCAGTCGCATGGTCTGGTCGTGTATGTACTTGTAGAGATCGCGCTGTTTTTCGAGAAAGTCCATAACGCGCCGGTTCCCCCACACCGGCCAGTGGTGCACCATGAAACAGACCTCGGTGTCGGGGAACATCCTCATCGCCTCGTCGATATAGCCGCTCCACTTCAGGGCGTCGCGGACCTTCGTGCCGCGGATGGTATAGATGTTGTGCATGTTCCGCGACACCACCTCGGCCCCGCAGAAGGCCTTTCTGTCAGGCAGATAGAACGTAAGCTCCGCGGGCGCCTCGCTTTCGGGCGTATACTGAAAGATGAAGCGCACCCCGTCCACGGTCATGGGACGGGGGGTTTTGTCCACCGTCACGGTGGGCGCCAGGATGCCGAATTCGCCGTAGGGCGCCCGCTTGCCCAGCCCCGAGTCGACAAACGCCCGTTCCGAGGCCGGCAGGTGTCTGCCGAACTGGTACTCGGCCCGGCGGCCCATGGCGATGCCGGCGATTATGTTCTCCTTTGTGGCCTCTTCAATGAATCCCGCGGGAGCTATGATTTTCACTTTGCGCCGCTCGGCCTCCTCCGCCGAGATTACGCCAAGCGCGCCGCCGAAATGATCGATGTGGCTGTGCGTGAAAATAACGGCGACGACGGGCCTGTTCGGCAGGTGCTTACGGACAAAGGCCATGGCCGCTTTCGCCGTCTCGCGGGAGGTGAGCGTATCCACGATGATCCATCCCGTTTTACCCTCGATGATGGTCATGTTGGCGAGACAGAACCCGCGCACCTGGTAGACTCCATCGGTCACCCTGAAGAGTCCGCTCGAGGCGTTCAGTCCGGCATGGCGCCACAGGCCGGGATGGACGCTCGCGGGAGCCTCTCCCTTCAGGAACGAGTAGGACGGCATGTCCCAGAGGACGTCACCGTCGGCGCCCTCGACGCGCAGATCGGAAGCGCTCGCGATGAGCCCTCGTTTCGCCTCCGCGACATCGACCTCACCGCCGGACGGAAGCTCTTCGCGCGCCGCGGCGTTTATTTTTCGCGTGATGTCCGTGGGCGCCGAAAATCCCATGGGATCGGCGTCACCGCCGGATTTCGGGCCGCAGCCCGCACCGATCGTCAGCAGGCAGAAAAGCAGTGAGCATGTCATCCTGTTCATTTGACGCCTCCAGGATTGTTAATGGAATCAGCAAGCCTACCCCGGATTGGCGTAAAAAGCAAGCGGTATGGCGCGCGGAAAATAATGCGTGATTTCAGCGAACAGACATGCTACCCTTCCCTGAGCGAACAAGCACCCATACCGATCCCCGTTCGATCGGAACTCAAGGAGGTCATATATGTGGCGTAAAAAAATTCTGATCGTTACGGCCATTGCGATCGCTGTTACCCTACTCGCCGGTTTTCTCATCGTGCGGAGCTGGACCATCACGCCGTACGGAAGGCTCGACCCGAGGGTGGCGGTCTATTTGAAACTCACCGGCGCCGCCGAGAAAAGCGTCCGCGAGCTCGACCTGCCGGTCGAGGAGACACGCAGGCGCCTCGCCGAAAAGGCGGCCTCGGTCAGCGGCGCCCCCATTCCGCTTGCGGACGTAAAGGATATGAAGGCCGCCGCGGGCGCGCTCTCCGTGCCCGTGCGGGTATACACTCCCGAGGGCGCGGGCCCGTTTCCGGTCGTGCTCTTCTACCACGGAGGCGGATGGGTGCAGGGGAGCATTGACACCCACGACGGCCTCTCACGCACCATCGCGAAGAAGAGCGGCGCCGTTGTGGTATCGGTGGAATACCGGCTCGCGCCGGAGCACCCCTACCCTGCCGCGATCGATGACGCCTACGCGGCGCTGTTGTGGGTGAAGGCGAACGGGAAGCTCCTCAATACGAACCCGTCGAAGATCGCGGTTTCGGGCGACAGCGCCGGCGGCAACCTGGCAGCGGCGGTGTGCCTGATGGCCAGGGACCGCGGGGGGCCGGCCATCGCCCTCCAGGCCCTTATTTATCCGGGGCTCGACTCGGCCAACCTGAACACCGAATCGTACGGGATGTTCGGAAAGGGATACATGAGATCGGAAGAGCACACG